>NZ_JBEOWQ010000020.1:0-104789 GCF_040296145.1 Micromonospora sp. NPDC002296 | reverse complement strand
CCGGCAGCCGCCCGCCGACGGGGAGCCGCCCGCCGGCGATGGCCTGCCGGAGCTGGGCCGAGAGCCAGTCGGCCCGGCCGCCGGGTGGGGCGTCGGCGATGTCGAGGTGCAGGAAGTCCGACCCGGCAGTTATGGACCTCTGCGGCGATGGTTCTTTGGCCCTGCCCATCGGGCCATCATGACAGCAGAGTGGTGGTGACGACAGCCTGCGGCCCGGACCAGGGCCGCGGACAACTCACCGGAAGGACTGTCGTGACCATCGCTTTCCTGATCGCCGCCCTCGTCGTGGTGGTCACCCCGGGCGCCGGGGTGTTGTACACCGTGGCCACCGGGATGGGCTGGGGACGCCGCGCCGGGCTGGTCGCCGCGGTCGGCTGCACCCTCGGCGTCGTACCGCACCTGGCCGTCGCGCTGGTCGCCGTGGCCGCGCTCCTGCACACCGCCGCGCCGGCCTTCCAGGCCCTGCGGTACGCCGGCGCGGCGTACCTGGTCTGGCTCGGATGGACGACGCTGCGGGACCGCGGCGCGGCGGACCCGGACGCGACGCGACCCGCGCCGTCGGCCCGGCAGGTGGTCACCGGCGCGGTGCTGACGAACCTGCTCAACCCGAAGCTGACGATCTTCCTCGTCGCGTTCCTGCCCCAGTTCGTCGGTGCCGACGACCCGCACCGGCTCGTCCGGATGCTCGGCCTCGGATCGGTGCTCATGGTGCTCACCCTCGTCGTGTACGCCGGTTACGGCGTCCTCGCCGGCACGGTGCGCGACCACGTGCTCGGCCGGCCCTGGGTGAGCACCTGGCTGCGGCGCGGGTTCGCCGGCTCGTTCCTCGCCATGGGTGCCGCGCTGGCGCTCACCCGCTGATTCGTCAAGGAGTGTCATGCGTTTCGAGCACGCGCCGCAGATCCGGTCGGCGTACCCGGAGTTGGTGGCCGGGACGATCACGGTCGACGGGGTCGACGCGGACGCCGACGTGACCACGGCGGTGGCCCGGCACCTGGCGACGGCCCGGGCCCGGTTGGCCGGCGGCACCGAGGCCGGCTTCCCCGAGATCCAGGCGTGGCGGCGGGTCTTCGCCCGGATGGGGCTGCCGCCGACCCGCTACCGGTGCGCCGCGGAGTCGCTGCTGCGCCGGTTCCGCCGCGACGGCGCCCTGCCCCGGCTGCACCCGCTGGTCGACCTGTGCAACGCGGTCTCACTGGCGTACGCCATCCCGATCGCGGTCCTGGACGTCGAGCGGATCGACGGAGACCTCGCGGTACGGCCCGCCCGGGGCGACGAGGAGTACCTGACCCTCGCCCGCGAACCCGAGCACCCCGAGCCCGGAGAGGTGATCTTCGCGGACGACGCGGGCCGGGCGCACTCCCGGCGCTGGACGAGCCGGCAGAGCGGCTGGTCGGCGATCCGGGCCACCAGCCGGTCGGTGCTGATCGTGGTCGAGGGGGTGCACGCCCGCGCCGGGACGGACGTGCCCAGCCTGCTGGACACCCTGGTGGTGGAGCTCGCCGACGCCTGGTCGGTGCGGGGTCGTGCGGCGCTGCTCCCGACCGGGTGACCGTCGACCGGGGGCGGCGGGGCTGCCGGAGAGCACCACGCACGCCCGTACCCGGGGTAGGTGGCCCGGGTACGGGCGTGGGCGGCGTGCTCAGCGCAGCGGGTCGAACGGCGCCAGCTCCGGCGGCACCTCCCCCTTGAGCACGGTCTGGGCCATCAGCTGTCCGGTGATGGGGCCGAGCGCGATGCCCCACATGCCGTGGCCGCCGGCGACGAACACCCGGGGGGAGGCGGTGACCCCGGCCAACGGCAACCCGTCGGGCGTGCAGGGCCGGGAGCCGACCCACTCGTCGCGCCGGTCGTCGAGGTCCACGCCCGTCAGGAACGGGCGGACGGCGTCGACGATGGCGGTGATCCGCCGCGGGTCGAGGGGGTCACCGGGACGACGGAACTCCATCATCCCGGCCACCCTCAGCCGATCGCCCAGCGGCGTGCACGCCACCCGTTGCTTCGGGAAGTAGAGCGGGCCGCGCGGCATCTGCCGGACGGGCACGCTGAAGCTGTAGCCGCGGCCCGCCTGCACCGGCTGCCGCACGCCGAAGCGGGTGGCCAACCCCCCGAGCAGCGCGCCGGTGGCGACGACCACGACGTCGTGCTGTCTCTCGCCGGCGCCGGAGAGCACCGAGACGCCACCGGCCCGGGGCCGCAGGTCAGCCACCTCGACGCCTTCGACGATCTCACCGCCGCGCTCCCGCACCGCCTCGGCGAGGGAGCGCACGAACTCGGGCGGGTCCAGGTAGCGCTGACCGTAGATCTGGATCGCGACACCCACCCGGTCGGTCAGCGCCGGCTCCAGGGCGCGGGCCCGCCAGCCGGTGACCGGGTGGAAGCTGACCTCCTGACCGGCGTCGCGGATCTGCTCCAGCTCGGCCAGCAGGCCCCCCGCGTCGCGTTCCCCGGCGAAGCAGGCCAGAAAGCTGCTCGCCCGGTACGTCTGCGCGGCCACCCCGCCCGCGGCCAACACGTCGAACGCCTCCAGCGCCCGCTCGTTGAGCGGCACGTAGGCGGCCATCCCCCGCCGCCACCGCCGCGCCGTGCTGTGCGCCACGAAAGAGGTGAGGAACCGCAACAGGCCACGGTCGGCACGCAGCGGCAGGTAGACCGGCGACCGGGGACTGAGCACCGCCCGCAGCCCGTACCGCAGCACCGCGGGCTCCGGCAGCGGCGCGGTCAACCCCGGCGTCAACCAACCGGCATTGCCCCAGGAGGCCCCGGCACCCACGTGGTCCCGCTCGTACACCGTGACGCGCACGCCCGCCTCCTGCAGGAACCAGGCGGTGGACAAACCGACCATCCCGGCCCCGACGACCGCGACGTCACGCGGTGCGTCGGTCACGAACGCCGGCGCGTGCTGCTGATCGGGTTCCGGTGACATTGCCTGCTCCTTCCCTGGGGCGGGCACACGCCCGCGTCGCAGATGGGCCAACCATGTCCGGCGCCACCCGCTCCGGCCAGAGCCGCCGCCGGTCAACCTGGGCCTGCCGCCTTGCCGACGCCCGGCAATCTGGGCCGGCAGCGCCGGCCGGCTCAACGGCGAGTGGACGCGGCGTCGCAGCGCGGGCAGAACCTCGCGGCGGGCCGGTGGGCCAGGCACTCGATGGGAATGTCGGCCCGGCATCGTCGGCAGGTGCCGTACCGGCCCTGCTCCAGGTGGCGCAGGGCGCGGGCGAGGTCGTCGAGCGCGCGACGCGACGCGGCCGTCACCGCAGAGGCGGTGTCCGTGCCGGCGGCCGGGTGGTCGGGCCGGTCGCCCTGCCGGGCGAGCAGGGCGAGTTGCGTGTGGTGTCGCGCGTACTGTTCCTCCAGCACCATCCGCAGCACGTCGAGCTCGCCCTGTCGACTGACCGGACGCCTCCGCGTCCCGTTCTCCTCTCGCGGCCGGCGGGGAGCACGCGGAACGGCGGTCACGATCCGGGTCCGGTCGGCGGTTCGTGGTCGGCGCCCCTCCGAGCCGGGCCGGCGGCCACATCGACGATGTCCAGGATGCCGAGCAACCCGGCGAGCGCGATCGCCTCGGCGCGGGTCAGGGTCAGGCTGCAGGCGCTGTCGGGGTCCATGCCGTCGTCGTGTACCAGGTCGCGACGGCCGCCGGCGTGGTGGGTGACGACACCGACCCGGCGCCCGCGCTCCGTGGTGAAGCAGTGGCGCAGGCCGATACCGGGCAGTGGGGTGCGTTCGAACTCCATGGGGCAGCTCCGCAGAAGGTGTGACGGGTGAGGCGTCGGTCCGCCGGGCGGCCACGCGGGGCTCGCCGACGGTCGCGCTGAACACCCGGCTGACGTGCCGAGACCGATGAGTGGCTGAGGACTTCGGGCCGGAGGGCCGCCGAGGTCCGACAGGTCAACGGGCCGGCAGGACGCGAGCAACCGGCAGCGCCGCGCGGGCAGGTGTCGACGCGGGCCGTCGACGTCGCCGGCCCGGACGACGATCGGCCCGGTCGCGGTCGGTGCGCGGCGAGCAGGTGTCAGGCGACGGCGAGCTGCGGCGGGGCGCGGTCGGCGGACCAGGCCGGCACACAGCCGGGCACGGCACGGCGGCCCAGTCGAAAGACGATGCACAGGCCCACCGCCAGTGCCGCGCAGAGGACGACCACGAGCACGGCCAGCACGAACAGCGTCGACAGCGGTCTACGCTCGCCGACGCCGACGTAGGCGTGCCCGGCGTGCATGCGGCGACTATAGCCCACCCCCTCGGGCCGTACCCGATCGCCGTTTGCGCTGGCGGGAGCCGCTTCGTGTCCGCCGCAGCCCGTCAGGCGACCCGAACTCCGGGCCGGGATCCCGGTGCAGCGCCGGCCGGCGGGTCGGCGACGTTCAGCCGGAGGTCGGCAGGGGTCGCGCCGGCCAGTTGAGGGCCTTCGCGCCGAGCACGGCCGCCTGCAGGGTGAACCGGTGGGCCGGGTCGGCGGGGTGGTAGCCGGTCAGCCGCCGGACGCGATCGAGCCGGTAGGTGACGGTGCGTACCGACACGTGCAGGCGCTTGGCCGACTCGGTGGCCACCGCCCCGGTGTCGAAGTACTCCCGCAGGGTGTCCAGCAGCGGCTGGGCGCCGCCCCGGGCGTCCACCAGCGGACCGAGCACGGCCTGCACCAGATCGACGATCGCCGGCTGATCGCGTAGCAGCACCCGGTACACCAGCAGGTCATGGGCGTCGACCACCGGGGCGGTCACCTGCAACCGTCCCGCCATCGACAACGCCTCGCGCGCCTCCTCGTACGAGCGGGCGATGCCGTACAGCCCGGGATGGGCCCGGCCCACCGCGATCCGCCACGCGTCCCCGCGCGGCAGCCGGGTGAGTTCCCGGTGCATCAGCCGTCCCAACTCGCCGCTCGGCTCGGGAGACGGCGCCACCCGTTGCCCGGTGGTCGCGTCGGCCGGCGCGATGACGACCAGCAGGCCCTCCTTGGTGGCCACGAGCACGTCGCGGTCGCCGAGCCGGTCGAAGATCACCGCTTCCAGCGCGCTGATCGCCGCATCGGCGTCGGGCAGCCGGCTGCTCGGCGCGGCCAGGGCCACCCGGTGCGCCCGGGCCAGGTCCAGACCGAACGGCTCGGCCCGTTCGACCAGCGCGCCCAGGTCGGAATCACCGCGCAGCAGGTCGTCGACGAGTTCGCGCCGCAGCGTCTCCTCGCGGCGCACCAGGTCGCGCCGCGCCACCGCGTAGCCCTCGGCCAGGGTCGCCACCGCGTCGTCGACCACCTGCAACACCGCCGTCGCCGCGACCCGCACCGCCTCGCAGTCGCGCGCACGCGCCACGGCCGGCAGGTCGTGCCACAGCCGGCGGGCCGCCGACAGGTACAGCTGCACCACCCGCCCCGCCGATATGCCCTGTTCCGCGGCCCGCCTGCCGAGCGCCTCCACCCCGTCCAGTTCCGCGCGCCGCGGACGGCGTCCGTGCACCGCCGCGTCGGCCAGCATCGGCAGATACTCCCCCAGCAGTTGCACGTCAACCCCGCCGGCATCGCGGCTCGCGCCCGCCGCCACCTCGGCCAGCCAACGGTCCTCGGGCACGGCGGCAGCCTCGGGGCGCCGGCCGGTCGGCCGAACGTTGTCCGCCACTCCGCCTCGCCCTCACGCGTGACCGCCACAGGCCCGCCGCGTTCCCGGCGGCAGCGCCGCCTGCGGTCCCGGACGACCACGGTCGGCCCGGTGGGCGAGACCGCCCGGACGTGCCCGGCGCTTCATTGCCGTGCACCGGCAGTCTAGCCCCGGCCGCGGTGCCTCTGCCGGGGTTGTCTCGGCCAGAGGACCGCGGCGCGGTCCCCGCGTCCGCGCGGTGCTCGACGCGCAGCGCCCGGGCCGTGGGTCTCCCGTCGCCGGAGCGTCAGCCCTGCGCCGTCGGGGGCGGAACCCGTGGCGCTCAGCACCCTGGTCAGTCGACGGGAAGCGGCGAGCTGCCGGCCCCTC
The DNA here is from genome assembly GCF_040296145.1 of Micromonospora sp. NPDC002296. Classification (NCBI taxonomy): domain Bacteria; kingdom Bacillati; phylum Actinomycetota; class Actinomycetes; order Micromonosporales; family Micromonosporaceae; genus Micromonospora; species Micromonospora sp. NPDC002296. The sequence goes on along the minus strand of NZ_JBEOWQ010000020.1, from coordinate 98,832 downwards.
CGTGGGCGGGGTTGTGGGCGGGGGCGTTGATCTCGACCGGCGGCGGGAAGCGCGTCACGAAGTCGCACAGCGTGATGTGGGTCGGGACGATCGTGACCACCACCATGTCCGTCGTGTGCGCGCGCTTCTGGCTTTCCCACCCCGGCGCCAGGCTCTTGTCCGCGAACATCCGCCAGGATGCCTCGACGTGCTCGTCCGGGACCCCCGGCCGAAGCTCGATCGACGCCGTGCCGCGCACCAGCATGACGACGGGCGTGTAGTCGGCGACCGGCTCCGCCCCGAGCCTCGCCGCCACCTTCCTGCGCACCTCGGCCGAGTACGTGTCGACGCTGAAGGACACCTGCGGGTGTGCCGCGATCGCCTTGACCTTGTACGCGGTCGTGGGGCTGGCGAAGACGAACGCCTTGCCGTTCCACAGGTAGGCGACCGGCACCGTGCGCGGGTGGCCGTCCAGCCCCACGTACCCGAGCCGCATCGCGACCGGCGACTCCAACAGGGTCTGTGCCACCGGGTCGGTGTTCACCAGGTGCACGATGTCCGCGTAGTCCACGGCTGTCCCTTCCTGCGAGCGGATGCCGGCACCCGCTCCGTCATGGTGCTCACCCTGGCGGCCGCGGTCTTCCACGTCACCGGATGTAGCCTGATCACTACATGGCAAGTATCTGCAGCGCGCTGCGCCCACGTCTATACGGCTGATTGCCATTACGGTTGCAGGGGCCCCAGCCGTAGCCGGCGGAAGCGATTGCCGCAGCCGAGCAGAGACGCCCGTGCCGGCAAGCGCCGACAGGTCAGCCATCCGCATCGATGCCGTCGCTCCGCGCCCGCCGGGGCATTTCGGGGCAACCGGCGCGGGGCGTTGCCGACTGCATAGACGTGCATTACTATACCGATGCTCGGGAAGCGATCACGGCGTCACCGGTCCACTGCGGACCGTTGGCGCGCCGACCGGCTTTGCCCCCGTTTCCACCACACCGCCACCACCGGGCGATCGAGCGGCGTCAGGAAGACACCATCGCGCGAGCGGTGAATGGGGAAGGGCGAAGGTTGAGCGGGATCGCGTCCCTGGTCATCGGCATCGCCTCCGCACCGGCGCATCGCCGGCAACTCGCGCAGTTGTTCGGCGGCACCGAGGCGTTCCTGATCGTGTCGAGCGTCGACCAGGCCCGGCGGTTCCTCGGGGTGGCCCGCCGGCCCGACGCCGCGGAGCCGGTGGCGTCCGCACCGACCGAGCGGACCGAACCGGCCGAGCGGGTGGCCGTCGGTGGTACGCCGACGCCGGAGCTGAGCATCGACTCGGACCGCCGGGTGCTGTGCTGGCGGGGCCGCGAGGTCGACCTGACCCCGCTGGAGCACGACTTTCTGCGCTGCCTGGTCGGCACTCCCGGCCACATCTGGAGCTACCAGCGGCTGCACCGTGAGGTCTGGGGCACCGAGCACCTGGGACGGGGCTCCGACCTGCACTCGGTGGTGCGCAGGGTACGGCGGAAGCTGGTCCGACTGGGCGCTTCGGCGACGATCCACACGGTGCGTGGGGTCGGCTTCCGCCTCGCGGCGTCCTGACCGCGAGACCGGATCGCCATCCCCTGGACGGGTCCGGCCCGCCCGGTCGGGTGACCAGGCGGGCCGGATCTGTTCGTCAGCGGTCAGTTGTCAGCAGCGGACCGGGGACAGGGCGAAGTTCTCCACGGTGGGCGTGGCGGTAGTGATCTTCGTCTGCCGGGTCTGCGGCTTCCAGTTGTCCTTGGCGACGATCATGGTCAGCGGGTTGTTCCGCTTGTCCAGCCAGTAGGCGTACCGGCCCTCGGCGTCGGTGGTGAAGGTCAACGACGTCGCCCACGAGTCGACCTGGACCAACGCGCCGGCGATCGGCGCGCTGGCACCCTGGCAGCTCGTCCCGGTGACCGTACCCATCAGCTTGCCCCAGGTGGTCGGCTGCTGCGCGGTCATCTTCACCGACACCGGCTGCACCGTGTAGGGGGTGTCCTCCTTGATCAGGATCGACGCCGAGTAGGTGCCCGGCTGGTCCACGGTGGCCGCGATCCCGACGGTGAGCGTGACCTTCTCGCCCGGCGCCAGGGTGGCCGCCGTCTTGTCGATCGTCAGCCAGCTGACGTCCGCGGAAGCCTCGGCACACTCCTCGAAACCGGGAAGGGCCTCGCTGTCCGCCGTGGCCGTGAAGCCACCGGACGAGCCGCCGACCTTGTAGAAGCCGCACGCCGCGCCGCCGCGGTACCGGGCGGTGTTGGCGTTGGGCAGGTTCGACCACGAGTTGGCGGTCGGGTCGTAGGCGAAGCCGGCGTTGGTGATGGCACCGCCCTGCGAACCGCCGACGACCAGGAGCTTGCCGTTGGCGACGGCGAACGAGCTGGCCCAGTTGTCGACCGGCGCGTCGGCGATCGCGGTCCAGGCGTTGGTGCCCGGGTCGAAGGCGTAGCCGGCCTTCTGCGCCGCCGTTCCGTCGTTGCCACCGGCGCAGTAGACGATGCCGCCGATCGCGCCACAGGACAGGAAGGCCACCGCCTTCGGGTAGTCGGGCAGCGCCTCCCAGCTGTCGCTGCCCGGGTCGTACCGGACGACGTCGTTCGACATCGGCGTGCAGCTCGCCGTGGTGCACCCGCCGATGGCGTACAGCTTGCCGTCGGCGACCGCCTGGCCGGCGGCGGACCGCGGCGCGGGGTTGTTCGCCTTCTTGGTCCAGGTGTTGGCCGCCGGGTCGTACGACCAGGTCGCGGCGTCGGGGCCGGAGGCCCCCCAACCGCCGGTCACGAGGATCTTCCCGTCCACGACGCCCGCCGTCACGGCGTTACGCGCGCCGGGGAGGTCGGCGATCGGCTTCCAGCTCTGCGCGATCGGGTCGTAGACGTAGTTCTTCGCGCTCGACGCCGAGCCGTTGCCGCCGGCGATCGAGTACACCTTGCCGTCCAGGTTGACCACCCGGTTGTCCATCACGTTCGTCGGGTGGTCGGCGATGTCCGTCCAGGGCTCGGCCTGCGGGCCGACCGGGGCGGAGGTGGCCGTGCTCGCCTTGTCCGACGCCCGAGCGGCGAACGACGTGGCGGCGGTGAGCCGCTGCGGAGGCGCGCCGACGGAGCCCAGGATCTGCTGCTTGGTCAGCCGGGACCCGTCGGCCCGCAACAGCTCGAAACCGTCGTCCCGCTCGCTGAACTTGACGTTGACGGGGGCGCCGCCGGTGTTGGTCACCGTGACGGTCTTGGTGGCCTTGCCGCTGGGCATCCGGACCGTGGCGGTGACCGCCGCCGGCTGCACCGACAACCGGCCGGCAGCAAGCTGGAAGGTGACGGGCGTGGCCCAGTCGGTCTGGACGTCGACCGGCTTGGTCTCGCTGACGTAGTTGCTGGCCTTCGCGGTGAACGGGTGCTCGCCGGTCTGCGACGAGAACAGCCAGAAGAAGCCGTCCGCCAGCTTGGTGTCGTCGGGGGTGGCCACGGTGGTGGCCGTCTCCGTCGGCTTGTCGCCGCTGGTGACGGTGGCGCCGTTGACGTAGCCGTTGTCGTTCTTGTCGCGCACGTGCCCGAGCACCAGGCCGCCGTTGGTCGGCTTGCAGGTGACGGCGCTACCGATCAGCACGTTGTCGACCTGCCACCACCACTCGTAGGAGGCCTCGTAGTAGTGGAACCGGACCTTGACCTCCGACTTGCCCGCAGCCTGCGGGATCGGCACCTGGGTCACCCGGGGGCCGCGGAAGTCCGCCGCCTGCCGGAGCACGTTGGCCCAGGTCGCACCGCCGTCGAGGCTGAGGTCGACGTCCGCGCGGTCGGAGTTCAGCCAGTTGTAGTCCTGGTTGAACCGGATCACCGGGGTCGCGACGTCGGTGAGGTCGACGACCGGGCTGACCAGCGAGGTGTCCTGCCGGCCACCGGCTGCGTAGTTGTCACTGTCGATGATCGCGAAGTTGCCGGAGCCGCCGGTGAGGTTGCCCCGGTCGCCGGCGTCGGTGAAGTCCCACACCTGACCGGTGCCGGCGTTGTCCACCACCGACCAGTCGGTCGGCACGCGGTTGCCGTCGAAGGTCTCGTACACGCCGTCGGAGCCGTACTTGTAGCCGGGCGCCGTGGCGCAGGCGGTGGGGTCGACGGGCACCGCGACGTTGTGGACGGCGTTGCCCGAGCCGACCACGACATCCTTGGTCACGGTCTGGTAGCCCGCGTACTGCGGCTCGACCTTGACCTGGTACGTCGCGCCGGCGGGGAGCTTGAAGCTGTACCGGCCGTTGGCGGGCGTGGTGTAGTCGGACGCCGACAGACCCACGACGCTGACCTTGGCGTACAGCGGCCAGCCGTGGCCGGAGCCGTCGGTCACCGAGCCGCTGAGCGTCACACTCGGCACGGCGGTCAGGGCGACGTCGATCGTCGTGGTCACGTTCTTGGCGACCGTCGCCGACACCGTCTTGCGCGCGTAGCCGAAGGCGGTCACGGCGGCCTGGTAGTCGCCGACCGGGAGCAGGGTCGAGTACGTGCCGTCGGTCCCGGTGGTCAGCTCGCGGGTCGCCGGGCCGGTGAGGGCCACCGTGGCGCCCGGCAGCGGGTTGCCGGTGTCCGCGTCGGTGACCTTGCCGGCCAGGGTGCCGGTTTCGCCGATGGGGGCGGCGTCGAGCAGCGCGAGCGCGTCGAGCCGGCCCTCGCCGTACACGTTGTTGTCGTCCGCGGTGCCGCCGCACTGGGTGTCGGCCTTGTCGATCGCCGAGTTGTCCAGCAGGGCGCGCGTCGCGGTGACGTCACCGGCCAGCGCGGGTGCCGCCGACCACAGCAGCGCGACCGCACCCGCGAGGTGCGGCGCGGCCATCGAGGTGCCGCTGTAGCTGCCGTAGCTGCTGCCCGGAAGGCTGGAGCGGATGTTGACGCCGGGCGCCGAGATGTTGGGCTTGATCCCGCCGTCCTGCCCGCTCCCGCGGGAGGAGAAGCTGGCGATGTTGTTGTTGACGTCGTACGCGCCGGTCGAGTAGTTGCTGGTCCGGCTGCCCGGTGAGCCACTGGTCTGGCAGGCCGGGCCCTTGTTGCCGTTGGACCAGGTCCCGAAGATGCCCGACGCGGTCCAGGCCAGCGTCACATCTTCCATGAACGGGTCGTTGGAGGGCAGCGTGGTGCCCCACGAGTTGTTGATGATGTTGGGCCGCTTGCTGGCGTCCGGGTTCTCGCCGTCGAGGTCGGTGGGCTCCAGCATCCACTGGCCGGAGGTGACCAGCGCGGCGTCGCTCGGGCAGCAGCCGTTCGCCGCGATCCACTTGACCCCGGGCGCGACACCGATCTGGTTGGCGCCGGCGGCGCCGGCCATCGTGCCCATGGTGTGCGTGCCGTGGCCGTCGCTGTCGCAGGGCGCGGTGGCGCACTCGCCGGCGGCGTCGAACCAGTTGTAGTTGTGGTCGAAGGTGCCGTCGCCGTTGTTGCCGCGGTAGGCGCCCACCAACGCCGGGTGGTTGTACTGCACCCCGGTGTCGATGTTCGCCACCGTGATGCCCGCGCCGGTGACGCCGTACTCGGACCAGACGTCGTCAGCGTTGATGTTGGCGATGCCCCACTCGAGGGCGTTCGTCGCCTTCGCGTCGGCGTCCTTGGTGACCTTGGGCACCTCGTAGGCCGTCGAGGCGTAGATGCCCTCGACCTCGGCGTGCTGGGCGAAGTTCTGGGCCATGGCCAGGGAGCCGCTGCTGACCTTGATGGCGTTGGTCGCCCAGAAGGACTGGTACTTGGCACCTGATCCGTCGAGCTCGGAGCGGACCTTGGTCTGGCTGTCGACGGCGGTCTTGCGCAGCGCGTCGGCGACCGCCGCGCCCCGCTCGGTCCAGTCCTTGATCGCGCTGGCCTTGCTCAGGTCGGCCCGGTCGGTGAAGCGGATCCAGAAGTCGCTCTCGCTCTTCGCCTGGAGCTGGTTCATCAGGTCGGGTCGGATCTTGTCCGCCGGTGCGGCCTGCACGCCGGAACCGGTTGTCGCCAAACCTGCTGCGGCGAGGGCAATCGCCGCGCCTGCGCTCGCCAAGCGCCTGAACAGGCGCGTCCCGTGTGGACGTCTCAGCATCGGTGCTGTCTCCTCCAGAAACGACCCGCGGTTAATCAAGCCATGGCGAAGGGTGCAAAGACCCATCTCCTGTCTGGATCACACCGGAATGAACGAACCCCCCAGGCCCCAGGCGCCGTGCGGGTCACGCCGGCTGCCTGTGTGGACACTATGATCGAAAAAGATGAACGATCAAGCACGGCACGTGAGCAACTTGTCGCTAGGAGTTGCCCGCCTGGCGGCGGGTTTGACAATTACTGTCACGGCCATGACCAAGTCGGGCAGAAACTGCCCAACGCTTCCGGGTGGGTGCGGTGACCGAGGACGACGACAGCACGGTGCCTGCCGGGTTCGACGAGACCGGCAGCCCGTTCCCCCTGGTGATCGCGGTGACACCGTCACCGGCCGAACGGATCCGGCTCGCCGAGCACCTCGACGGCATCGCGCCGCTGCTGCTGGTGGCCGACCTTGACGAGCTGCGCAGGCTGATCGCGAGCGCACACCCACAGCCCGGGGCGGTGCCTGCGCAGCCCCCCGCCGCCGCGCAGGCGGCTCCGGACGACACCCTGCGGATCGACCCGGCCCGGCTCACCGCCCGCTGCCGGGACCGCGAGGTCCCCCTCACCCGGCTCGAACACGACCTGCTGGCCTGCCTGATCAGCGAGCCGGTCCGGGTCTGGAGCTACGCCGAGCTGCACCGGTCGGTCTGGCGGGCCGAGGGACGCCAGCGCACGGCGGACGTGCAGTCCCTGGTGAAGCGGTTGCGGCGCAAGCTCGGCGAGCTCGGCACCGGCGTCACCATCGTCGCGGTGCGCGGTGTCGGGCTCCGGGTGACCGATCACCGACGGCCGAGGGTCAGCGGCGCCGACGGCTGACCCTCGCCCGGCAGCCGTGGGCCAGCCGCCCGTGACAGCCCGACGGGCGGGCGCCCCGTCGCGGCTGCGCGACCACCTCGCCGACCGGACACCGGCATCGGCCGGATCACGCCCCGAGGCCCGTGGTCACCCAGGGCCGGGCTCGGGGTGACCACGACCGGCTGGGCCCACCCCGGGAGCACGGGAACCGCACCGGCCTCCGTCAGCGGCCCGCCGGATCGGCCAGCAGGGCGGCCACCGTACGGGCCATCACCGCGCGGGCCTGGTCCACGCCCAGACCCGGACCGTCCCGCAACATCGACCCGGCCGACCGCATGCTCGCCGCCGGGTACGCAGGGAGATGCCGGCCCGCTCGGCTGCGAACCAGGGGAAGCCGGCGCGGCAGGCCGCCCCCGAGCCGCCGGGGCCGAGCCATGTCCCGCGAGAGTCGCCGATCGTGCCTGTGGGCGAGCGCGGCGTCGTAGCGTTGTCGGTGGGCACGCCCCGGTCACGGGGCCGGAGACTGAGCAACGGGAGGCGACTGATGACCGAGCCGGAGGAAGAGCAGGAGAAGAGCGCCAAGACCGACCGTGTCCTCTTCTCCCCCGACGGCGACCCGCACCACACCCTCGCGGAGGCGAAGCAGCCGGACGAGCACCTGGCCGTGCGCTACCAGCACGACGGTGAGATCGAGACGGTGGGCGACGACGAGCAGCGGCCCTGACCGCGCCGGCCGACCAGGTCGGCACCGACCATCGTCAGCGGCTACGCACCGCGCACCCCACCTGGCGGTTCCTCGGACGGGCTACCCCAGAACAGTCGCGAGCGCTCTTCATATTCCTCTTGATCGGGTTTACGCTCTGCCTCAGTCCTGAAGCGACTCATAGTGGAGGTTCCCCATGAAGAAGATGACTGTCCGCCGCACGAGCGCGCTGCGCCTGGTGTCCGGTGCCCGTCGGCTCTGGATCGAGTGGTGCTGGTAGTACCCGGCACGGCGGGCGCCCTCGGGCGCCCGCCACTGCGGCGACGGGCCCGGCCGTGACCGGCGATCCGGGCGGCTACGACTGCCACCGCGCCTACGGGCCGTACGCCGGGGTCGCGGACTTCCTCGGCCGGATCGCCGCCGAACAGCCCCGCCTGGCGTCCCGCCACGAGGTCGAGCTGCACTCCATCGCGCCCCGGCTCGACCACGCGGCACGCCCGGCCGCCGAGGAGGAGCCGATCCGGTTCCATCCCGCCCGGCGCACCGCCTGCCTGGCCTACGGCGCGACGGAGTTCGTGGCTGCCTGGGCGGGCAAGCTCCGACGCCCGGTCACGGTCCGGTTCGACCACGTCGCCGGCGCCGACGAGACCACCCGCGAACTGCTGGACGCCCTGGCCCGCCGGCTCGGGTCGTCCCCGGTACGCCTGGACCTGCGCGACGGCGGCGACCGTGAACCGGCCGCGGCCGACCCGACGCCGGAGGCGACCCGCACGGCCCTCGGCGAGGGCCTGGCCCGCGGCTTCTACCACCACGCGGCCCGGGTGGCACGGCGCGGGCGCGCCACGGTGACCCCGGACGGCGACCTGCCGCACTGGTGGGCGTTCACCACCGGCCTGGCCACCGCCCTGGCGGCGCTGGGCGAGGCCACCGAGGCGCTCGACCTCTACCGGGAGGCGCGCGCCGCCACCGACGACCCGAAGATCACCATGTCGGCCGCGTACGCCACCGCCATGCTGTACGCCCGGCACCTGCCGGCGGCCGACCAGGACCCGGCGCAGGCGCGGCAGTGGCTGGAGCGGGCGGTCCACCTCGCCGCCGGCCTGGACGACCCGCGGCAGCGGATGCTGTCCACCGTCTTCTACGAGCAGGGCCTGGCGCTGCTGGACAGCAGGGCGGGCGAGCCCGCCCGCGCGCTGCGGCTGATCGACGACGGGTTGGCCAGGCTGACGGCGGCGCTGGGCCCCGGCGAACGCCCGCAGGACCTGGCCCGGCTGCGCCACAACCGGGCGCAGGTGCACCTGGCCCTCGGCGATCCGGCGCAGGCGCTGGCCGATCTCGACACCGTGATTGCCCACGATCCCGGCAACTGCGAGTACTACGTGGACCGGGCCGCCCTGCACCGCGCGGCGGGGCGGGCCTCGGCCGCGATCAGGGACTACGACACCGCGATCCGCCTGGGACCGCACCTGCCCGAGGCGTACTACAACCGGGCCGTGCTCCAACAGGAGCGGGGCCGCACCGAGCGGGCGCATGCGGACCTGGACCGGGTGCTCGCCATCGACCCCGGGCACCTCGACGCCCGGATCGCCCTGGTCAACCTGCACCTGGAGCGCGGCGCGCTCGACGCGGCCGAGGCGGGCGCGCGGGCCGGCCTGGCGCTGGTCCCGCAGGAGCCGGCGCTGCTGTGCACCCTCGGTTTGATCCGTTCGGAGCGCGGCGGCCTCGCCGAGGCCGACGAGCTGCTCACCCGGGCCCTGGCCGGGGATCCGGAGCTGGTCGAGGCGTGGACGAACCGTGCCGCCGTCCGGTTCGAACGCGGCGACGTGGCCGCCGCCGTGGCCGATCTGGACCGGGCCGTGGCGCTGTCGGCCGCGCCGGTGCCCCGCTACAACCGGGGCACGGCGCTGATGCGGCTGCGGCGGTGGGACGAGGCCGCCCAGGACTTCACCCAGGCGCTCGCCCAGCCCGGCCTGGACCGGGCGCTTCGGCGCGACCTGCGCGCGGAACTCGACCGCTGCCGTCGCGCGATGGCCGGATGACGGCGAGCAGAGCGGGTTGACGGTCACTACCGCGGCACCACCGGGCGCAACCACCCGGGCGGCGCACCCGCCCGCAAAGCGCTTGCTGCGCGCGGCGGGCTCCGGGAGGGTGTGTCCATGACGTTCTGACGGACCGCACCCAGTTGCTCCACGGCCGCACGGCGCCGACCCCCGCCGTCATGCCGTCCGTCCATGACCGCTTTCGGCGAAGTGAGCGTCCTTGTCTCAGCCACCCTCCCGGCGGGGGTCCCTGCCGGGGTCCGCCCCGGCCCCGGGTTCGGCCACCGTCATGGCGCCTGCGCGCGCTCGGCCACGAGCAGCGACAGCTCCCGGACCAGCTCGTCCATGGTCTGGCCGCTGTGCGCGCGGACCAGGCTGAGGGCGAGGTCGGCCAGGAGGTAGAACCCGAGGGTGCGGGCCTGCTCGGTGGGAAACACCGAGAGCAGTTCCTCGGCGCCGGCAGGGTCGCCGCGGCGGGTGGCCGCGACGACCCCGGCGGCGCGTTGGACCAGTTCCGCCGCGTCCGGGACGGGGCCGGTCACGCCGGTCAGGGCCTCGGTGCTGCGGCGCGGGCGGCGTCGAAGCGGGCGGTGACGTCGGCCCAGTCGACGATGTTCCACAGCCGGTCGACGTAGTCGGGGCGTACGTTGCGGTACTGCAGGTAGTAGGCGTGTTCCCAGGCGTCGAAGACCAGCAGAGGGGTGGTGCCCTGCCCGACGTTGCCGTGGTGGTCGTAGACCTGTTCGACGATCAGCCTCTGCCCCAGGGGCTCCCAGGCGAGGACGCCCCAGCCGGAGCCCTGCACTCCCTTGGTCGCGGCAGACAGTTGGCCGGAGAAGCCCTCGAACGAGCCGAAGTGCTCGTCGATCGCCGCGGCCAGGTCGCCGTCGGGGCGGTCGCCGCCGTCCGGGGAGAGGTTGTTCCAGAAGATCGAGTGCAGTACGTGCCCGGAGAGGTTGAACGCGAACGTCTTCTCCAGGCCGACGAGACTGCCGAAGTCGCCCTTGTCACGGGCCGCGGCGAGCTGTTCGAGGGCGTCGTTGCTGCCCTTGACGTACGCGGCGTGGTGCTTGCTGTGGTGCAGCTCCAGGATCTCCCCCGACATCGCCGGTTCCAGCGCGCCGTAGTCGTAGGGCATGTCGGGCAGGGTGTAGGCGCCCACCAGCAACTCCTCGCATCGCAGCCGTAGGTCAGGTACGGACGGGGCTCGAACGAAGGCATGGACCATCGGGCCGAACCAGCCGCCACTGATGCCAGGATTGCGTAGTTGCCAAGATTTGGCAATAAGACTCGCCAGCGTGTCGGCCTCGGGGGTGACGTGGCCGAGTTCGTGCGGCTGCTCCTCACAGCCGGTGCGGCACCCGACACGGAAAGCGGGCGAGGCCAGGAGGGAACGCCCCTGTCGTCGCCCGCCGGACAGGGTGCTGCGTCACGCCTCGCGGACGACAGGCCCCGCGTCCGTCACCGCGACGAATGGGCGGGCGGGAACCCGGTCGCGTCGCGGCTGCGGCCGGCCAACAGCCGCGTCACCAGGTCGGCCGCCTCCTGGTTGCGGAGCAGCTCGACCCGTGGCGTGTCGAGCTGTCGGGCGTCGACGCGTTCCAGCTGCCGCGCGTCGGCATGTTCCAGCAACGCGGGCGGTACGGGCTCGTGCGATCGCAGCACGAGCGCCGGTGCGCGGCCCGACGACAGCGGCGCGGCCGCCGCGATTGCCAAATACCGGAGGTACCCGGTCAGCCGGCTGATCAGCTGTTCGGCGAACTCCACGTCGACGCCCAGTTCCTCGCAGCCGCGCGGCGCGAGTTCGGCGTAGGACTCGCCGAGCCACCGGGCCAGCTCCTCGACGCTGGTGGCGGCATCGGCCCGGGCCCGGGCGCGCTCGGTGGCCTGGTCGACGACGTCCTCCCCGAGACCCGGCGCCAGCTGCGTGACGGCTTTCGCGTACTCCTGCCAGAGCGACTGCGGCACCACCGGCAACGGGTCGAAGAGGACCACCTCGGGCGGGATCGGGCCGGCGATCCGGTCGGCGAACGCGACGGAGAGCCGGCATCCGGCGCAGTACCCGAGCACGGCCACCACCTCCGGCCCGAACAGGTCGGCCGTCGAGAGCCACTCCTGAAGCCGGGCGCTCGGGTCGACCGCGCCGTCGGCGTCGTCGGTCCAGGTGGTGCGGCGCGGCGCCTGGACCGTGTAACGGTCGGGAAGCAGCGGGACCAGATCGCTGAACCCGGCGGCCTCGCGGCCGGCGTCGGCACTGAAGTCGACCACGAGCACGATCTCGCTGCCGGTACCGACCCTGAGCGTATGCCACATTGGATTGTTCACGCGTTCCGCCCTCCCGCGCCGCCAACAGCGGTTTCAGTATCGCAAGAATTGCGCTGAGTAACTCCCGATGCAGAAGTCGGGACGACAGTATCAGCGACTTCCCAACCCCCGCGCCGCCGTCTATATTGGCCAAGCCAACCGGGCCGACTGTCAGGACGGCGGGTGCCCACGCGGCGAGCGCCGGACAGACCAGTAACGCGACAAAGGAATCTGGATGCCAGCGGTTGTTGAAATCCGCGAGTTGGTCCGCACGTACCGAACACGGCGCAAGGCCGAGGAGACCGTCGCTCTTGGTGGCGTCACGCTGACTGTCGATGACAGCGAGGTCCTCGGCCTGCTGGGGCCGAACGGAGCAGGTAAGACCACACTTGTCAAGATCCTCTCCACCGTCCTCCTGCCCACCTCCGGTACCGCGAGGGTGCTCGGGAAAGACCTGGTCACCGATCCGCAGACGGTCCGGGAGAACGTCGGTGTCGTATTCGGTGGAGAGCGGGGGCTGTATCCCCGGATCAGCGCGCGACAGAATCTAGCCTTCTGGGCCGCGCTTTATCGGCTGGACCGCCGTACCGCCCGGACTCGCTGCTCCGAACTGCTTGAGCGGATGGGGCTCGCCGACCGGGCGGATGAACCCGTGGAGACATTCTCCCGCGGTATGAAACAGCGACTGCACCTTGCTCGTGGGCTGATACACGGGCCCCGGATTCTGTTCCTCGACGAGCCGACCACCGGTATGGATCCGGTCGCCGCCCGTGATTTCCGCGCACTCGTGCGGGAACTGCGGCAGGAAGGGCGTACCGTTTTTCTCACGACGCACGACATGGCCGAGGCCGAGGCCCTCTGTGACCGGGTCACCCTCATCGACCGCGGCCGGCTCGTGCTCGATGAACCGACCAGACACATCGGCCGGTACCTGGATGCCCGCGAATGCGTCGACTTCACCTGCGACGACCCGGCGGTGCTGGCCCAGGTGCCGGAGTTGGCGTTCGTGGAGAGCGTCGAACCACGTGACGGCGGCCACCGGGCACTGCTGAGGGACCCCGCGGATGTGGCACGGCTGCTGATGTGGCTGATCGAGCGGGGTGTGCTGTCGGCGCGCCGGAGCGAGCCCACGCTCGAGGACGTGTACCTGCGACTGATCGGCACGAGAGCGATGTCGGTGTGAACGCGCTACGTGTCATCGCCGCGGCCTTCCGGTTGCAGCTCGCCATCACCCGGCGCAGCCCGGGGCACCTGATGATCCTGCTGACCTCGCCGCTGTTCAGCGTCATTTTCCTGTCCCTTGTCGTGAGCGGCCAGCGGTCGGGGACGCTGGTGAACGGCGTACTCGCGCCCGGTTTGATCGGGCTCTGGCTGATGTCGCTGGACCTGGCCGCCTCGATCATCGAGGAGGAGCGGTGGGCCGGGCGGATGGAGCTGCTGGTCGCCTCGCTGACTCCGGTGAGTCTCGTGGTGTTCGGGCGGATCGGAGTCGTCATCCTGGCCGGCGCGCTGACCTTCTTCGAATCGTGGTTGGTGGCAGTCGTCGGATTCGGAGCCGACGTACCACTCGAACGACCTGGCGTGTTCGTCCTGGCCATCCTGGCCACCTGCTTCGCGATGGCCGGCACCGCAACCCTGCTCGCCGCCGTGTTCATCAAGTCACGCGCGCTGCACGTGTTCCAGAACGCGCTCACCTACCCGTTCTACATTCTCGGCGGGGTCCTGGTGCCGGTCGCGCTCCTGCCGGGCTGGCTGGAACCGATCAGCCGGGTCATCTTCCTGTCCTGGAGCGCCGATCTGCTGCGCGGCTCGATGAGTGGGGACCTGCCGGAGGCATGGCCGGCCTGGATCGCCATGACGGTCGGTCTCGGCGCGGCAGCGCTGGTCGCCGGGGCCCTGCTCATCAACCGGATCATCGATCAGAGTCGCGAGACCGCACACGTGGGCCACGCATGAACAGTCCTTCTTCTTTCCGAGCTTCTTCGTGGGGTACCGGATGGCTGCGCCTCGGGCACCAGTCGCTGCTGTTCTCGATCGCGGAGATGCGAACGGTGCACACGTGGCGCACCTGGCTGTTCGGCTGGGTGGCCCGGCTGCTGACCCAGGTGACGTTCTTCGCGTTGATCGGGAAGTTCGTCGCCGACGACGCCACCATGCAGTTCGTGCTGGTGGGCAACATCGTCGCGCTCTCGTGCCTGGAGTCGATGATCGTCGTGCTGACGATGGCCGGTGAGCGCCGGCTGGGCACCCTGCCGCTGCTCGCGATAGCCCCGGCCAGCCACGTACCCGTGTACCTCGGGCGCGGTCTGCACTGGCTCGCCAGCGGCATCGCCAGCTCGGTCATCGGCTGGCTCGTCCTGCCGCCGGTGCTGGGGGTACCGCTGCCGTGGCCGGAGGCGTTGCCGGCGGTGGCGATCATCCTTCTCGTCGCGCTCAGCTGCTACTGCTACGGCTGTTTCCTGGCCGGTCTCGCCGTGCGCTACCGCAGCCTGCAGGTGATCGTGCTGAACCTCGGCTACCTGCCCATCATGGCCTTCTGCGGCGTCAACGTTCCGATCTCCTTCTGGCCCGCCTGGCTGCAACCGGTTCTCCACCTGTTCCCGTTGACCAACGGACTGCAGGCCATCCGCGCCGTTCTCGCCGGTGGCGCCTGGTCCGAGGTGTGGCCGAGGCTCGCGCTGGAGGCGCTCGTCGGCGTCGGCTGGTTCGCCCTGGCCACCGTCTCGATCAACCGCGTGGTCACCAAGGGTCGCGCCGACGGCAGTCTGGAGTTCGGAAGTTGAGGGCACAAGTGCAGCTGCGACAAACGGGTGCGGGCCGGAGGCTGAAGTGCACTCGATGAACCTGACGTCGAGCCGGGGCGTCGTCACCGCCGATCTCCCGGGCCTGCCTGCGGACGACGGGCTCAGGGTCTTCGCCGACGTCCTCTCCCAACTGTCGACGAGCATTGCGACCGACAACAGTTTCACGATCGATCTGTTGCTCAGCGACGATGTCGACGAGGACTGGCGCGGGCTGGTCGACGGTTTCGAGCCCCCGTCGGGAGGCGTCCTGGCGCAGCTACCCACGCCCGCCCACATCGCGATCCGTGAGCGCGGCGACGTGAGCGCGGTCCGGTGGCGGGACGGCGGGGTGGTCCATGGCACCCGGGGAACGGACCGGGTCCAGCTCATCGCGTCGCGCGACGCCACCGACCTGGCCTGGCTGCTGCGGTATCTCATGGCGACCCCGTTGGTGCTCTGGGGTGCGCTCGACGTCGCACACGGCTGTCTGGTCGAGTGGCAAGGGCACAACCTGCTCATCGCCGGGCCGAGCCACAGTGGCAAGAGCAGTCTCAGCATCCTGTTCGCCCTCAACGGGGGCGTGATCAGGACAGAGGACGTCACCTACATCGACGACGCGGGGCGGGCCGCGCCGGTGTCCACCAGGACGATGATGACGATGCGGCAGGGCACTTATGACGCATTCGCTCCGCGACTGAGGCAGGTGCTGGGCGAGGCCGCGGTGGCCGCCCTCGGGGCGACGATGCCGTCCGGCCGTTTCGACCTCTCGCCGTTCATGAACGATGACTGCCGCACGGTGCGTCCGATCGACGCGGTTGTCTTTCCCCGCATCGTGCCCGCCGCGTCCGACGTGCGAACCGTGCCGCTGACCGACGCGACGCAGGTCAACGCGCGATGCTTCGAACGGGACTTCCCCTCGGTCGTCGAGTGGCTCGGCGTCTACATGAGCTCCGACTGGGCGTATGCCTCGCGAGGGGACGTGGGACACCACGCTCCCGCATTCGACCTGGAACTCCCGCTCAGCTACCCGCACCGATTCCAGGAGATCGTTGCGTCGCTGGGACTTTGATTCCACGACTTCTGCGAAAGATGGTGACTGCAAGTTGGAGAACGAAGCACCGATCGCCGACGCCTCGCTGAGAGAGCAGTTGTGCGATGAGAGCTTCCTGCTGCCCACCGGCGTGCCCGGCGTGTTCGGCTACGGGAGACCGATGGTCCTTGCCCTCGCGGCCGTGCGGCAGGCCATCGTCGACGCCTGGGGCGAGCCGACGATGACCGTGACGGAGTTCCCGGCGGTGATGTCCCGGGCCACGTTGACGCAGGCCGGCTATGTAGCATCGTTCCCGCACCTCGTCGGCAGCATCCGCGCCCTGCCCGCCGGCGCCGGCGAGCCGGAGGCCGACGGCGAGGCCTGGGAGAAGGCCCTGGCCGCCACGGACTACGTCCTCGCCCCCGCGTCGTGCTACCCGGTGTACCCGCTGCACTCGGGGAAGCTGCCCGCGGCGGGTGCACTGGTCCAGGTGACCGGGAACTGCTTCCGACACGAGCCCTCCGAGGACCCGGACCGGCTGGTTTCCTTCCGGCAGCTTGAGTTCGTCCGCATCGCCGACCGCGACCAGACCACCTCGTGGTTCGAACAGGGCCGCGAGAAGATGCGGCAGATCGGGGTCGGCCTGGGATTCCAGGCGACGGTCGACAGCGCCAGCGATCCGTTCTTCGGGCCCGCCCGGCGGATCCTGTCCGCGATGCAGAAGAACGACGGGTCCAAGTTCGAACTCCTGACCCGGGTCGGGAAGCGGGACGACGTGGCGGTGGCGTCGGCCAACAGCCACCTGACCCATCTGACCCGCAAGTTCGGCATCCACACCGCCGACGGCGAGGAGGCCACCAGCGCGTGTGTGGCGTTCGGGCTCGAACGCCTCGTGTTCGCGCTGGTGACGCAGCACGGAACGGATCTGCGTGACTGGCCTGCCGGGTTGGGCGCAGCGAACACGGCGGGAACGGGAAGACCATGAGTGATGTCGTAGTCTCGCCCGGCTTCGAGAAGCCGGAGGAGCGGCTCCTGCTCAGCCTCGCCCGCCCGACGGTGCCGGTTGAGGATGGGCCCGCCCTCCGGGAGTTGCTCGCGTCACACCCCAGGTTCGACTGGGCGTTCTTCCATGACCAGGCGATCCGCCACCGGGTGACGAGCATCGTGGCCCGCAACATCGAGATCCACGGGCTGCCGTACCCGTCGGCGGCACTGCGGGAGAGCTTCAGAGCCAACTGGATCTACAACCGGCAGCGGAACAACGCACTCTGCGAGGAGGCCGACCAGATCCTCGCAGGTCTCCACGGTGCCGGAATCCGCCCGATGGTGCGCAAGGGCCAGTACCTCGCCCGTGCGCTCTACCCCGAGCCAGGCCTGCGCCCGATGAGTGACCTCGACCTGATGGTCAGGGAGAACGACATCGGGGCCATCTCGTCGATTCTTCGCGAGCTCGGCTACGCGCAGGGACGCGTCGCCCCGAGCCTTCGGACGATGCAGCCCCTGACCCGGTTCGACGAGATCTACTGGAAGATGAACGCGTCTTCCCAGCCGCCGTTCGTCCGACTGACCAGCGACCAGTTCGTCCAGGCGTTCGTCGTCGATCTCAGGCAGGGCATCCTGGAGCCGGCGAGCAACCGGTCGGTCGACGTCTCGGAGTGGTTCGACCGGGCCGTGCTCGTCGACCCGCGCCTGGGCATGTACGCGCCGGGCGTCGAGGACTTCCTCATCGACATCTGCGTCCACCTGCATCGGGAAGCCACCACGCTGACGGCCATCGAGGGGCGCAAGGACCTTTGGCTGCTGAGGTTCATAGACATGTTGTTGCTGTTCGGGCAGGAGCAGCTCTCGCCGAATTCCCTCGCCGCCCGCACGCTTCACTACGGCGTGGCGGCGGAGGTCGGGTACGCCCTGGCGTTGTTCACGCAGCTCTACGAGCACCCCGGAGCGGCGGAGACACTGCGGGCGCTCCCCGCGGTTAGCGCCGAGTTCCTCAACCAGTACGGAGCCCTGGACGGCGAACCGGCACAGTGGTCCGCCGACTTCAGGACGCGACTGTTCGACAACTACCGCTTCCTGGAACCTACTGCCACGGCAAAGCTGGTTCCCTGACCGGTACGGAGGAGAGTGACATGAAGTCCCCAGAGGTCGTTGCCAGGGTTCGCCGTGTGCTTGCCGCGAAGACACGGCTGGTCGGCGTCGACGAGATGGCCGTCGACCAGGATCTGTTCGCGGCCGGGCTGGACTCTCTCGGCGCGGTGAACCTGATCATCGGGATCGAGGAGGAGTTCGACGTCGTCATCCCCGACGACATGTTGAGCCGGGAACGCACCGGCTCGATGGCGCGCATCGCCGAACTCGTCGACACCCTGCTGAGCGCATCGAGCGGGAGGACACCGTGAAACACGGCGGCGCGGTGACGGCGCCACCGATCCTCATCTACCAGATGGGCAAGGTGGGCTCCACCTCTCTGTGGGAGACGCTCACGCGTTCGGGGATACCCAACCCGGTCTACAAGGTGCACTACCTGTCGGACCACGGCATCAGGGAAGGCGGGGCAGTCTTCACGCACCTGCTCGGCGTGCCGGGCACGCTGCCGCACTCCGACGCGGTGCGGGAGGTCCGGGAGTTGCTCACGGACGAGCCGGACCGGCCGTGGAAGGTCGTGTCGGTCGTGCGTGACCCGATCGCCCGGGATGTGTCCAGCTTCGTCCAGCTCGTTCACTTCGCGCATCCCGAACTGACGCGGCCGACGATCCAGGAAGACAAGATCGCCAGAGCGGCGTCGTTGCAGTTCGCGATGTACTCCGAGTCGGACAGCTACCACAGCCGTTGGTTCGACACGGAGATACGCGACATGTTCGGCATCGACGTGTTCGAGACCCCGTTCGATCACGAACACAGGCGGCTTCGCGTGTCGCGGGGCAACGTCGATCTGATGGTCCTGCGGCTGGAGGACCTGACCGCAACGCTGAGCGGGAACCTCTCCTGGTTCCTCGGGGTGCCGCCCAGCGACATCCCCGCCGTGTACGCGTCCTCGCGGCATCCGGAGAAGCAGGCTCCGGCGTACGACCCGGACGTCTACCGCCGGATCGTGAAGCGGGTGCGTGTCCCGCTCGCGCGTTCACGACCGATCTATGAATCACGATTCGCGCGCCACTTCTACACGGACGACGAGATCGGCAGGTTCGCTGCCGGTTGGGCCGAGGGCAGGGACTAGGAGAGTGGTCCGGCAATGAACCAGCTAATCAGCGACCCCCGTCAGCTGGCCGACACGATGCGGGCGTTCTCGCTCAGCCGTGTGCTCACGACCGCGGTGACCAGTGGGGTCGTCAACGCCGTCGCCGAGGCGGAGCCGGCAACCAGCGCGCGGCTCGCCACGAACCTCAAGTTGGCCCCGCCCCACCTGGACCGGCTGGTGGCCGCGCTCGTCGCCGTCGGCGTTCTCGAACGGCACGACGGCGACGCCGTGAGCCTGACCCCGGTGGGCAGGCTCCTCGCCGACGGCGAGACAGGCTCGCTGGCCCCGATGGCGCGGATGCTGCACGAGGAGGGCTGGTCGGCGTGGGCCGACTTCCCCCGGTGGCTGGAACAGTCCGAAGCCGGCGGCGACGTGTTCGACACCTTCGACGCGGAACCGGAGACGTACGAGGTCTTCGAGCGGCAGATGCTCACCGGCACGACGCGCCACGCGGCGGGTGTGGCGGCGGCGGCGGGGCTCACCGGTGACGAGTCCGTCCTCGATGTGGGGGGAGGATCGGGGGGGATGGCACGCGCGTTCCTCGCCGCGTACGAGGGCGTGCACGTCACGGTCGGGGACCGTCCCTATGCGCGCGCCGGCGCCCTGGCGTACCTCGGCGATGTCGCTCGGGACCGGTGGCGCTTCGTCGACCTCGACTTCTTCGACACGGTTCCCCCCGGGCATGACGTCTATCTGCTGTCGCGGATCCTGCACGACTGGAGTGACGACAAGTCCCGCCGGATCCTACGGGCCTGCGCGGACGCCATGTCGGACGAGGGCCGCCTGCTGATCTTCGAGCGTTCGGTGGAGGGTGCCATGACGGCCTCGTTGGCCATGGCCGACCTGAACACCGGCCTCATGTGCGGTGGCCGTGAGCGGGGCCTGGCCGAGTTCTCCGACCTGCTCGCCGCCGAGGGGTTACGGGTGGTACGCACCGTCGCCGTCTCCGGCGACCACTGGCTCATCGAGGCACGCGCCGGCGCGGCCGGACGGTAGGCGGTCGGCGGTCGGGCGTCACGACGTCAATGGGCACCCAGGCGCTCCACCGCCGCCCGCAGCAGGGCCGGGTCGGTGGCGTAGTTCCAGCGGACGAAGCCGTCGTAGCCGGAGCCGAACTCGGTGCCCGCGACGACTTCGACACCGCGCTCGGCGAACCACCTGTCAGCGGGCCCGGACGTATCCAGGCGGCGGCAGTCGATCCAGGCCAGGAAGCCGGCCGTGGGCCGCATGACCGTCAGGCCGGGGACCGTCGCCAACTCGGCCAGCAGCGTCGCCCGCAGCCGGCGCAACTGTCCGAGAAGCTGGTCGAGCCAGGCGGTCTCCGCCGTGTACAGGTGCACCATCATCGCGTCGGTGATGAGGGAGCCGGGGTGCACTCCCCAGGTGTTGAGCTGTCCGCGTACGGCCCGGGTGACGGCCTCGTCGCCGCCGATGACGAACGACGACGGCACCCCGGAGACGTTGAAGGTCTTGCCGGGGCTGGAAACGATCACGACCTCGGCCCCGGATCGGACGGAGGTGGCCGGTGTGTGCGTCCGGTCCTCGTCCAGTACGAGATCGCTGTGGACCTCGTCGCTGACGACGGCGACACCGTGGCCGGCGCACAGTCGTAGCAGCTCGTCGAGCTCCGCGGCGTCCCACACCCGCCCCAGGGGGTTCTGCGGGCTGCACAGCAGGATGGCCCGTGGCCGGTGCCTGCGCAGCACCTCGTCGAGCGCGGCGAGATCCCGGCGGTAGGTGCCGTCGACGAGCGACAGCGGCGCGGGCACGCAGGAGGCGCCGACGGCCACGGCGGCGTTGCGGAATCCGCCGTAGACCGGGGGCTCGACGACGACCGCCCGCCCACCGCAGCCCAGCGCGGCCAGCACCGCGCGAAGCACCACCTTCGGCGGCAGGGCGGCGGTGAGCACGCAGTTCGGCGCGACGGCCACCCGGTGACGGTCGGCGTACCAGGCGGCGACGGCTTCCACCACCGCCGGATCCTGGTACGTGTATCCCCAGGTGGACTGCCCCAACGCCCGTGACAGCGCCGGCCCGAGGCCCGGCGGGCTGCTGATGTCCATGTCGGCGATGGTGAACGGGAGATTCCGCGGCTCGCTCAGGAAGTCCCACTTCACCGAGCGAGTCCGCCGACGGTCGTTCACCTGCCTTCCGGGGAGAGGACCAACCGCCGCGCCAGCGACCGCACCAGCTCGTCGAGGTCGGCGGCACTGATCGTGTCGGCGCGGCCGACGGCCTCCAACCGGAGTTCGCGCTCTCCGAACCGCAGCCACACGCTGACGTCGAAGAGTGCATCCTGCGGCAGGGCCACGCACGGCCGGAGGGACACCTCGCCCAGCCGAAGCCGCGGATCGCTCTCGGCGGCGAGGTACAACAACCGGGGCGGCTTCTCCGCTCCGAGGGCCCGTCCGATCTCGTTCAGCCGTAGCCCGGTGTGGGCGCGTCCGTCGGTGACCGCCTGCTTGACGGCCTGGTCGTTGGCGGCGACCGGTCCCGCCGGGTCGACCTCGACCCGGATCGGGACCACCGTCGACAGGTTGCCGACCACGTCGGCGAAGGCCTCGATCGGGCGGCCCGCCACCGGCGTCAGCGCGAAGACAGGGCCCGGCCCCAGAGTCGCCCGGAGGTGGTACGCCGCCGCCCGGACCAACAGCATGGGCGCGGTCAGCTTGGTGTCGGCGATCTCCCGCTGGAGCGCGTCCCGCAGGTCCGTGACGTCGAGGGAGGCACGCACCGCGGTCGTCCGCCGCGAATGCGGCTGGCCGCGCCGGATCGGTTGGTCGGGCACCGACCCCAGGTACCGCCGCCAGAAGGCGACGAGTTCCTCCTTCGCCGCCGGGGTGTCCCAGTGCGTGCGGCGCCAGGCGAGGTAGTCGGCGTACTGCCACGGCGACGTGCCCGTCAGCGCGTCGCCGTCGCGGTAGAGCTGCTCGAGCTCCTGAAGGATGACGAGCATGGAGACGCCGTCGACGGCGAGATGGTCCGCGTCGACGAACAACACGTCCCCGTCCGGGCCACGGACGACACCCCACCGCAGCATGGGGCCCTGTTGCAGGTCGAAGGGCCCGGCCGCGTGCTCCCTCAACCAGCCGCTGAGCCCTCCGGGGGGCAGGTCCGGCGGCTGCGTCGTCAGGCTGCCCGACACCGGCTCCGCGCCGCGCACGACCACCTCGCCGGTCTCGTGATGCAGCACCGTGCGCAGGATGTCGTGCCGTGCCACGATCTCGGTGAACGCACGGGTGAGCCGATCGAGGTCCAGGCTCTCACCGGCGGTGCGGAACGCGACCTGGACCGCGGAACGTCCACCGGTGTCGGGCTTCCGGAGCAGCCGGAGGTGCCGGTCCGACGCCGCTCCCGGGCCTCCTGGCACCGGCCTCGGCAGCTGCCGCAGGGGCCCCTCGCGGTCGGCGGCCAGACTGGCCACCCGGGACAGGAACTCCTCCCGACGAGGGCGGTCGAGCACCTGGTCGATCGTGACCAGCAGTCCCAGTTCCCGGCGTATCCGGGTCGCCAGCAGCGCGGCGGTCAGCGACGGGGACCCGGCCTCGAAGAGGTCGTCGTACGGGCCGACGACCTCTCCCCACAGGACGCCGACCCGTTCGACGAGGTCGACCGAGGCAGGCACCGACCTACTCCCCCTGCGCCGCGGGGCTGTCGAGAGCCTCGATGGTGAGGACCGTGCCGGGCGGGGCGTCGGCCGCGCTCACGCCCCGACCACGCACCTCGCCCAGCTCCCACAGGTCGAGCGAGCTACCGGGGTAGATGATCCACTCGCCGTCCTCGCGTTCCATCATCCGCCGCCAGAGCACGGCCTCGACGCTGTGTCCGGGCCAGCTCACCCGGTAGCGGCGTCCCTTGTTGTTGATGTCGCCCTCCGGCCAGGGGAACTTGAGGTTGCCGAAGTTGTCGACGTGCACGACGAGCTTGCTCGTCCGCTCGACGCGGCGCAGCCGCTCCAGCGGGAACGGGTTCCCGAGGTCGGCGAGAGCCGCGCCGGCGGCCAGCTTCCCCACGGCCGGGGCGTGGACGTACTTCCCACCGAACGGGACGAAGCCCGGGTCGTGCAGCTCGTACAGCTCCTCGCAGCCGAACTCGTCCACCAGCCAGCCGGCCACACCGGTGTTCGTACCCTCGAAGAGGATGTCCTTGTCCTTGGTGCGGCCGACGATCCGCTCGGTCCGGAGCTTCAACGGGTTGACGACGAAGCTGATGATCGTCTCCGGCGGGTAGGCCTCGGCCATCATGCGCACCGCGAACGCGGCGTTGATCACGGACATCGGGTGGGTGAAGACGGTCGGTTCGATCGCCAGCGGCGCCCCGCCCGCCGCCGCCCACATCGCGCCCCGCATTTCCGCGAAGGCGAGATCGTTGCAGTCGGTCACAAGCACAATGGGTCTGGTCATCGTTCTACTTCCGAAGCTGAGAGGTTGTTGACAGGTGATCGCGTAACTGTGGTCGTGGTGCGTGCGTCAGTCGGACGCGGAAAGCCGGCTCACCGCAGGCCTTCCCCGGCCCTCCGCCGCGAACATGTCGGCCAGGAGCAGGCCCGCGTCGACGCTGTCGGCGCCGACGTCGGCCCAGCGGCGACCGGGAGTGGAGCGCAGGAACGCGCGCAGCTTCTCCCACCGCCTGTCGGCCTGCCCCTGCACGACCTGCCCCAGAGGCTGGTGGCCGGCGGTCGACAGCAGTGTCGTGAGCCGGCTGATCCACTCAGTGACGAATGGTCCGAGTGAGCCGGTCGTGATCCTGGCGTCGGGGTGGGCCGAGAGTTTCTCCCGTAGCTGCTCCACCGCGCCCGCGCCATCGGTCGACGGCCCGAGCGCCGCCGCCTGCATCGCCGCCAGCAGGTCCCGCTCGTCACCGGAGGACAGCAGGATGTCGGCCACCGCGCCGGCGACCTCCTCCTTGGTGATGGCGCCCATCATGGCGGGGTGGGTCATCAGCAGGATCTCCTGCAGCGAGTAGACCTTGCCCTCGCCCGCCGCGACGAGGCCGTCCGTGCTGGCGCCCTCGAAACCCACCGCGGCGGCCGGCACCACCAGGTGGACCCGGCCCGGATACGAGCGGGCCATGGCCCACAGGCCGTGGTGCTCCACCCCGGATATCTGCAACTTCCGCCACAGCGCCGTCGACATCACGGATTCGTTCTCGTCGCCGTGGGTGAACGGGAGTTCGAGGCCGAGCCCGCCGAGCCCGGTGGTCGAGACGCGGACGTACCGGAGTCCGGAATCCTCGCGAAGCAGCCGGTTCAGCGTGGTGAGCCGGCCGCACAGCCCGTTCAGCACGGCCTCGATGCTGGAACTCTGATGCTGGCCGCCGAGTTGGGTCGCGACATTCGTGGCGTCGACGATGTCGTCGGCCGCCGTGGCGGCGATGACGGCGGCGAGCAGCCCGCCCGGCGCGTCGGCGACGATCGGCGCTCTCCCACCGTCCAGGAAGGTCAGGTCCGGACCGGACATCATGTCCCCGTACCCGATCACCGCCCGGCCCGAACCGGTCTCGTTACGTACCCAGTCGACCTCCGCCAGCCGGGTCGCGGAGTCCCGGGTGCGGGTGACCATGACGATCTGGGACCACGCCCTGCCGAGCAGTTCCCGGCTGACGGCTGCGCCGATCTGTCCCGCGCCGATCACCAGGGCCCGACGGGACGTGGCCGCCCGACTCACCACGGGCCTTCGTCCACTCGCACTTCGCCGGCCGCCACCGCGGCCCGGTCCGGGAACAGGCAGTCGTCGAGCGACAGGCCCAGCTCCGCGAAGATCTGCACGCCGTCGGCCACGCGGAACCGCGCGTCGAGCTGGTGGCCGAGCTCCTTGATGGCCGTCTCGACCATCGCCCCGTCGGGGCCGTCGATGCCGACGTAGCAGCGCCGCGACGTGGGCCAGCGCATGAACGAGAACGTGCATCCCGCGAAGTGGTGAACTTCCAGGGCCCGTTCCTGACCGGGCATTTCCGTGAGACCGAGCCGGCCGAGGTGTTCCCGGGCCGCTGCCAGGGTCTCGACGTGGACGTGCACCTCGTAGTCGTGCCGGAAATTGCCCACCGGCTTCAGCGCTCGTTTGTACTGCACCCGAACGGTGTCCCCGGTGACTTGGGCCCGGACGCTGTAGGAGCAGTACTCGCGGGGAAGGTAGTCAAAGGGAATGATGTTCTGGACGCCGCTGAACGCCGGCGTTCCGATACTGCGCAACCGGGCGAGAATGGCGTTGACGGAGCCCTCGTCGAAGAGAACCGTCTCGACCTTCTCCTCGGTGCTGCAATTCGCCCGCCGCGCAGATCGCGCCGACTCGAAGATCAGTTGCTTGGCGTTTGTCGGCGGCACGTCGGCAAGTCGGCACAGGGTGCCCGAAACCGCATCCACCACGACTACGTCGCCATCGACCACGTCCGTGTCGGCTATTCGCAGCGCGGGTCGACTGATTTCCCGCACCACCGTGGCAAGATGACTGAGCACACCGCCGGAGGTCAACAACACTCCCGCGCCGGACCAGACCGCGTCGACGATTCCGTCGACCGACTGGTCCTCGACCAGTACCACGCTTTCGTGAAATGAGCCCGCGCCGGGATAACGACGTACCGGTCCCACCGCGATTCCGCGCGAGACAGCCACAGCCGGAAGGGACTTCTCCGTGACCGGGGCGGGCAGCTCGAAGGCGTACGGGTCGATGGGCGCCTTCAGCGTGATGTCCCGCGACTGGAATATGTAGAGCTGTCCGTCGGAAACTCCCCACTCGATGTCCTGAGGCGCACCGAAGGCCTCCTCCAGCCGAAGCCCGACGGATCGCAACTGCTCCAGGCCGGGGTCGCGGCTCTCCTCGTCGCGGGAGAACCGCACCCGGAGCGGCTCCCCGCTACCGGCCACCACCGGCGTTCCGAGGCCGGGCACGGACTCGGCGATCATGACCTCCGTGGACGCCACCGGGTCGCGGGTGAACAGGACCCCGGCGTGGTCCGGCCACACCATCGCCTGGATGATGACTGCCATTTGCTCCAGACTGGCGTCCACGCCGTGGAGGTCCTGGTACCTGCGGGCATTGCGGGAGTTCAGCGAGGCGTAGCAGTCAGAAATGGCTGCCACCACTTCCTCGGCGCTCGTGCGATTGAGGAACGAGTCGTACTGGCCGGCGCAACTGGCAAAAGCGTTGTCCTCGGAAAGCGCCGAGCTGCGGACGACGACGGGAGTGCCCCGAAAAACGGTGTCATACACTTCCGTCACCGCATCGACAAGCTCCGGCGGAAGGTCCGGCTTTCCGGCCAGGTCCCGCGAGTCACCCATTTTGTTGTGGGCCAGCACCCGACGGTAGGACTCGAACGGCAGAATCCACGACGGCGGGACGCACTGTCCGGCTTGAGCAATCAGTCGCAGCCGGTCCGCCTTCCGCCCGCATTCTGCGGGCGCTTCGGCAATCGGCACAAGCCATGCGTCAGACATTCGTCGCCTTCCGTTGACGCTAGTCGAATCCGGCTAAGTCGATTCGCGGGGTGCGACGATGCTACCAACGCGGCGGGGACCTGCATAGTTGCGGCGATCTTGGTTTATTCGTTCGTGATCACCCTCACCACGAAAGGCGCACGTACGGTCACCCCGCACATCCGGACCGGTAACAGACGACGGACGCGGCTACTCTTTGTGCGCGCGCCGGTTGCTGGGAGTTCCCAATAATTGCGAATCCCAAAACCATGCCGATATGACAAACTGTTCCGGTCAGCTCACCGAGCGCACAGGCGAATTATCTGACACCGAAGTGCAGTGCTTCGCGAACCTGCTCGACGGTGGCTCCGGTGAGGGCCTCGGCACGCTGCGCGCCGGCGCGGAGCACATCACGCAGGTGGTCCGGCTCCCACGCCGTACGGCGGGCGCGGATCGGCTCGAGGAACGCCTCGAAGGCCCGCGTCACCAGGTCACGAGCGGCATTCCACGACAGGGTTCCTGACTCGAGGCCGACCCGGACCTCCGCCGCCGACTCCGGCGAGCCGATGACGTCGAGCAGGGCCGGAGCGAGCAGTTGGCCGTCCGATCGCCGGTAGGCCATCGCATCCACCGCCTTGGCAACGTCCTCAGAGGTGGCCGAGAGTTCGATGGCGTTGCCGAGGCTCTTGCTCATCTTGTTGGCACCGTCGAGACCGATGAGATCCCTGGTCTCGCGGAACACCGCGGTCGGCGCGGTGAGGTGCAGTCCGAACTCCTGCCCCAGCTCCGCGACGACCTCCCGCGCGATCGTCACGTGATCGACGTTCTGGTCGCCGACGGCCACATCGGTCGCGCCGAGCCCGATCACGTCCGCCGCCTCGAGCACCGGGTAGCCGAGCAGGCCGAGCGCCGCGTCCTCAATGGCGCGATCGCCGAGCATGGCCTTGAAGCTGGTCTGATCCCGCAGCGCCCGGACCCGAACCAGGCTCTGGATGATGGCGTACAGGCGAGCCTGGCTGGGGACGTCGGACTGGACGTAGAAGGTGCACCGGTCCGGGTCGAGACCCACCGACACGCAGTCCGCGACCAGGTTGAGGATTCGGTCCTGGATGACATCGGTCGAGGATCGGGCCGCGTTCGTGGTGAACATGTGCAGGTCCGCGACGACGAAGAACAGTTCGGAGTTTTTGTCGTCGGCCTGCCGCACCAGCGAGTCCAGCATGCCGTAGTAGTGCCCGACGTGAAGTGATCCGGTCGGGCGTGCGCCCGCAAGGAACCGCATCTGTGCTCCCTTTCCCTACGCGCGAGTCGCTTGATGCGCGCAGGCCACTGCACTTGCGCGACCGGAGGCGTCACGGCGAGGTTTTCATTACGTTGGGTGATGGGGCGGGAACAGATTCCCGACGCTGCCTGCCGCCCTGCTGGGCCAGCCTGCCGGGTGCCAGCCCGCGAATGGCAGGCACACCCTACCTGACCACCCTCCCGTCGACCACACCTGAACGACACGATTACACTTGCCTGATGACTGAGGCCCCAAATGCCCCGCTCGCTGCGGCGATAGCCCGTAACCCCGCCCTGGTGCGGGAGATTTCGGAACATCCCGAGCGGTTTCGGATGCTGACGGGGGAGCGCCCCACCGGCCGGCTGCACGTCGGTCACTACTTCGGCACACTGGAGAACCGGCTCCGCCTGCAGGACCTCGGCGTCGAGCTGTTCGTCCTGCTCGCCGACTACCAGGTCTTCACGGACCGTGACATCAGCACCGAGCTCGGCCAGAACGTTCTCGAATGCATGGCCGACTATCTCGCCATCGGGCTCGATCCCGAGCGGTGCACGATCTTCGCGCACAGTTATGTACCTGAGCTGAATCAGTTGATGTTGCCGTTCCTGAGCCTGGTTTCGGTCAGTGAATTGCAGCGGAACCCGACTGTCAAGGAGGAGATTCGTTCCTCCAACCGGCCGCAGGTGAATGGCTTGATGTTCACCTACCCGGTTCACCAGGCCGCAGACATTCTGTTCTGCAAGGGAAACCTGGTGCCCGGTGGGAAGGACCAGTTGCCGCACGTGGAGGTGACCCGGGACATCGCCCGGCGGTTCAACGAGCGGTTCGGTGCCGGTGAGGCCTACTTCCCGGAGCCTGAGATCCTGCTCAGCAACGCCCCTCTGCTGTTGGGGGTCGATGGCAAGAAGATGGGCAAGAGCCTCAACAACTCCGTCAACCTCGGCGCCACGGCCGAGCAGACCGCAAAACTGATCAAGGGTGCGAAGACCGACTCGATCAGGGAGGTCACCTACGATCCGGATCAGCGGCCGGAGGTCGCCAACCTGGTGCTGCTGGGCTCCCTGGCGGCGGGCCAGAGTCCCGAGGAGTTCGCGGCGGCCTGCGCCAACGGTGGCGCTGCCGGGCTGAAGAAGGCCGTGACGGAGGCGGTGAACGAGTTCTTCCGCCCGATCCGCGAGCGGCGCAGCGCGCTGCTGGCTGATCCGGGCCACCTGATGTCAGTCCTCAGGGCGGGCAACGAACACGCTTCCGGGATCGCCCAGCAGACCCTCACCGACGTGCGCCGGCTCATGGGCACCGACTACTACCCGTTGGGGAACGCCTGACCCTGGTCCGGGCCGCCGGACGTCGCTTCGGACCTCGCAGAACCCGCACGGTGGCACCACGAAGGAACAGCGTTGGATCATTACGGGTTCACGCCGGCTCAGGAGATGTTTCTCCGGCACGGGCGGACCGGCAGGGCCGAGGGTGTCCTCGATGTGACGACGTGGTTCGCCGGGCACATTGACCGCGGCCCGGGTGCGGAGGCGATGTCACGCGCGGTTTGCGCGTTGCTCCGCCGGCACGAAGTCCTGCGGTTACGCCTGGCGCGGGACGGTGATGCCCTCGTCCAGCACTTCGAATCGGGCCCCGACGACGAGATCGTGCGGTGGTGCGACGGCGGAGCCGGCGCGCTCCGCGCCATCGACATCGATCGCACCGGCCCCCTCGCGGTCCTCATCGAGCCCGATCACGAGGGCCGGGGCGCGCTCGCCCACGTCGGACTGCACCACCTGGCCTACGACGGTTGGTCACTCGCCACGATCAAGCGCGAGCTCTCGGCCCTGTATGCCGCCTGCGTCGCGGGTACTGACCCCGCGGACCCGCCTCCGGTCAGCTACGCCTCGCTCCTGCCGAGGACGACCGGCCCCAGCGGCCTCGACGAGGCGAGACTGGGCTATTGGAAGTCCCAACTGCGCGGGGCTCGGCCGTGGCGGCTGCCGCGGCGTGGCGTGCCGGCGTCCACCGGCCTCGCCGTCCGGCCGATCCCCGGACAGGGGGTCGGCGACTTCGCGTCGGCCGCACGACGGTTGGGCGAGCCACCGTCGGTGCTGCTGATCGGAGCCGCCGTGCTCGCCTGCGCCGCCGTCACCGGCGACGACGAGGTCACCCTGTCCCATCTCTACGGTGGGCGCGGGCCCTCGACCCCGCCGGTGGTGGGCCCACTGGGGCTCAGGCAGATCTATCTGCGGCAAGGGGTTCCCCGGGATGAGGACCTGGGCACGTTCCTTCGTCGGCTGCACACGGGCTGGTTGGGGGGCATCCTCCGGTCGGAGCCGCCGTACTCCGCGCCGCGCCTGTTCCGCATGTTGGACCAGGGGAACGACTTCGCGTACCTCGGTGACTCGACCTGCGTTGGTGGCGGCGAGGTCGTGGTCAATGTCTCCGGATCGGTTGGCCACCACCGTCGTGGTGCCACCGACGAGATCACCTGGTTCGGAGGCGGCGGCGCCATGGCGACACATTCGGCGGCCCCGCTGTTGATCGACGCCGACCTCGGCGCATTCGAGGAATCACTGCGCGTCCACTGGCGTACCGACGTCCATGCCGCAGCGGATGTCGAGCGTTACCTCACCGCTCTCACGCAGGTCGTCGCCATGCTTCAACATGCCGAAAGCGTTACGCCGGTGGCCGCGCTCGTCAGTTCCTGATGCAGACCGATGCGATCGGGAACTCTTTGGCAGGCCCCTTTCCGGGTCCTCGCTTTCGTCTTCGAGGTCGCACCTCTCCCCCAGCCGTCGCTAACCCAACGCACCGGCCCCGTCACCGGATAATGAGGCGTTCTGGAATACGACCCACGATGTGGGTGACATCATTGACAGTGCCGAGGGCAGACCTTAGCATTTCCCACAATGTCGCAGCCTGATGATAGCCATGTAACAGTCAGCACTGATTTGTTCACGGTTCTGCGTGACGTGGGGCCGGCGTTGGTGGGTCAAATCGACCAGCTCGAAATGACGCGGGTGGACAGCGCCCTGGCGGCCATGGGCCACGTCGCGAGGTATGTCGTCGTCGGGGCCGGGAAGCCGGGCCCGAAGGGCCTCCTTCCGATTTATCCGGTCGGGCAGCCGTACGCCGTGGCGCCTCATCCTCGGCTGGTGCTCGACGGCTCGGAGGCGACCCGGGGATGGCGCACGGGCTGCTACCTCGGTTCGCTCGGCCGGGCACCGGCGATGGCTGCGGTGAGCCCCGCCGCCGAGTCGGGCCCCGTGCGGGCCGCCCTGCTGAGAACCGGCTGGAAGCTGGTGACGGAACAGTCCGAGCGGCTGGACTTCGCGTGCTTTCCGCTGTTGGACGACGATCTGCTGGCGGCGGTGCTGCCGTTGGTCGCGGCCGACGACCCGGTGCTGGTGGAGAGCAACGAGGCGTTCATCCCGGTGTCCTTCGACTCCTTCGCGGGATACCTGACGGCGCAGTCCTCGAGTCGGCGGGAGATGATCCGCAAGGAGCAGCGGCGGTTCCGGGCGGCGGGATTACGGGTCGTCGAGGTCGATCTGTCGGCATGGCACGGACGTCTGGCGCCACTGCTGCGGAATGTGGAACTGAAGTACGGGGTGGCCGGCACCGTCCAGGACTACGAGAACTACCTGGCCAGCATCGCGCAGACGCTGGGCGATCAGGCGACCTGCCTGGCGGTGTTCGGCGACGACGATCCGGACCGCGGCGACCCGGTCGCGTTCACGATCGTCTGGCGGCAGGACAAGATGTGGCGGGTGCGGTGCTGGGGCTGTGACTACGAGCGGACCGCGGGCACCTACTCGTACTTCAATCTGGTCGTGTACGAACCGCTGCGCCTCGCGATCGAGGCAGGGGCACAACGGCTGATACTCGGTCGCGGAAGCCTGGAGGCGAAACTCGCACGAGGCGCCGAACTCCTGCGACTGACCAGCGTCGCCGTGCCACTCGGCACAATGAGCACAAGATAGAGGGAACCCATGTCTGGCGATGTCACTGCACAACTGGTCACCATCTGGCGAACGGCGCTGAAGAACGACGCGCTCGGCGCGGAGAGCGATTTCGTGGAATTCGGTGGCACGTCACTGACGGCGGTGCGTATCCGGGCCCTCATCCGGACGGATCTGGCGAAGGACGTCGATCTGCTCGACATCCTCGACTTCCCCACCCCGGCGACGCTGGCCCCCGCCGTCGCGGCGGCCCCCGCCTGGAGCGGGTAGCGGTCAGGTGGCCAGCGCCGCCGCGAGGCCCGCGATCGTCGGATAGCGGAACAGGTCCAGCAGCGCCACCTCCCGCGACAGCCGACGGGACAGCTCCGTCTGCACCTTCAGCAGGTCGGCCGACGTACCGCCGCAGTCGAAGAAGTTGACCTCCGGCCCCGCCGGTCGCGTGCCCAGCACCGTGCTCCAGACCTGCGTGATCGTGGCCACCAGCGCGGCGGCTCCCTTGACGGGAGTGGCCGGCGCGCTGGTGGCGGTCTTCGCGATGTCCACCAGCCGGGCCAGGTCCGGCTTGCCGTTCGGGGTCAACGGGAACGCCGGCAGAACCATCACCCGGGTCGGCACCATGGTCGGCGGCAGCCGCTCCGCGAAGTGCCGGAGCACGGTGTCGCCGGTCAGCGCCCCCGGGTCGCCTTCCACGAAGGCGATGACCTCGGTCGATGACGACCGGACCGCCGTCGTCACCACGCAGTCGCGCACCAGGGGGTGTTCCCGGGCGACGAGTTCCAGTTCCGCCGGCTCCACCCGGAGACCGTTGACGGTGATCTGCCGATCCGCCCGCCCGCTGATCACGACGGTGCCGTCCGGCCGGGTGTGTCCCACGTCGCCGGTGCGGTACTCGCGCACACCGTCGCTGAGCCGGAACTGTCGCGCCGTCCGGGCGGGGTCGCCCAGGTAACCCAGGGCGAGGTACGGGCTGCGTACGACGATCTCGCCCGCGCCGTTCACCGGTGCCGGCGCACCGGAGGGCGTGACCACCGACACCTGCGCGGTCGGTCCACCGGAACCGATGCCCGCGTCGGTCCCCAGGTCGGCCACGCTCACCACCTGTGGCGTCTCGGTGGTGCCGTAGTACGACATCAGCCGCGCCTGCGGGAACAGGACCCGGGCATCGGCGGTTCCCACGCGCGTCATCGCGGCGCCGCCGAACCCCACCAGCCGCACCGACGGCAGCGTGATTCCCTCGACGACCGCCGCGGCACTCAACAACCGTGCCAGTGCGGGTGTCAGGTGCAGGACCGTCGGCTCGATCCCGGCGAGCCACCGCACCATGGCGAGCTGTGACTCCACCGCCGCCCGCGGAGGCACGAAGAGCCGCGCGCCGATGGACAGCGGCGTGAGCACGTCGCGGAAGAGCGGGTCGTGTCCGACCCCGGACAACAGGACGAACCGGTCCTGCGCGGTGAGGCCGAACCGCGGCACGTACCACTGCAGGAATGCCCGCAGCGGTTCCTCTCCGGCGGCGATGGCCGTGGGCGCACCGGTGGTGCCGGACGTGAAGGCGACGTACGCGGTGCCGTCAGCGACGTCGGCACCCGCGTCCCAGTCACAGCCGTCGAGCTGCCCGACCAGTTCCGGGTACTGCCCGTCGGTGGCGTCCCACCAGTGGCTGAGCCGCGCCTGCGCGATCATCCGGCGCAACCGGGCGAGCGGCTGCGCCGCGTCGAACAACACGAACGGAACGCCGGCGGTGAGCGCCGCGAGCACGCCGACCGGCAGCGCGGGGGTCCGCCCCGCCACGATGCCGATCGGCCCCTTCCCGCGCCAGCCGGCGGCGAGCTCCGCGACCGCCGCGTCCAGCTCCGCGTACGAGTACGAGTCGTCGATCGCGGGTGCCGCCCCGTCCCGCGCCGCGGCCTGCCGGAACCGGTCCACGATGCGCGGGCCCGGCGTGACGAACTGTCGCGGTGCCCGGCCGGGGTCGTGCAGTCCGAAGTCGAGGTCGCGGATCGCCCCGTCCGGCGCGGTGGCGGCCAGTGGCAGCAGCGTGCGCAGGTGCTCGGCCATCGCCCGGGCGTGGCCGGCCTCGAAGAGCTCCGCGTCGTAGACGACCTCGACGTTCAGGCCCGCGCCGTCCTCGACGAAGTACCAGGACAGGTCGAACAGCGCCCCGGCCAGCGGCACCGGCAGCGGCTCGACCACACAGCCGGGCAGCCGCAGCGGCGCCGGCGGGTAGGAGAGCATGTTGCACCACATCTGGAACAGCGGGTTCGCGCCCGGCGTACGGGGGGCGTTGACCTCGCGTACCAGCACGTCGAACGGGACATGCGGGTGCGCCAACGCCCCCATGAGCCGCTCGTGCGTGGCGGTGGTCAGCTCCGCGACCGTCGCGTCGTCGGCCACCTCGCAGCGCAGCGCCAGCGAGTTGTTGAAGAACCCGACCGCGTCCTCGGCCCGCAGGTCGTCACGCCCCGCCACCGGCATGCCCAGCAGGAACTCGTCGCGACCGCTGTACCGGGCGACGATCACCTGGACGCAGGCGACGAGCACGGCGAACACCGTGGTGTGCAGCGCCCGCGCCAGTTCCCGGACGGCGTCCATGGTGGACTCCGGCACCGGCACCGTGACCCGGCCGCCGCGAAACCGTGGCCGGGCCGGCCGTACCCGCTGCACCGGCAGTCGCAGCGGCGCCGGGATCGCGGCCAGTTCCCGCCGCCAGAAGTCCAGCTCGGCGGTGACTGTCTCCTGGTACCCGGGGGTCTGCTGCTCGGCCGCCAGGTCGATGAACTGCGCCGGCAACGGCTCCCACGCCGGCGGCCGACCGGCCCGTACGGCCTCGTACGCCAGCCCGAGATCGCGCTGGATCACGTTGAACGACCAGCCGTCGGTGACGATGTGGTGCGCCAGCAGCAGCAACGCGTGCTGGTCGGCTCCCATCCGGAACAGCACCGCCCGGAACAGCCGACCCCCGGACAGGTCGAAATCCGCCGCCGCGACCTCGGCCGCACAGTGCTTCGCCAGCTCCGCCTCCGGCACCGTCACCACCGGCAGGTCGATCGGCTCGTGGTCGACGACGCGCTGGACGTCCCGGTCGGCCACCGTCGTGATGATCGTGCGCAGCGCCGAATGCCGTTCCACCAGCAGGTTCAGCGCCGTCGAGAGGGCGGCGACGTCGAGGTCACCGGTCAGGCGGTGCGGCACCGCCAGGGTGTACGCCTGGCAGTTCGGGTACAGCCGGTGCAGCAGCAACAGCGCCTGCTGCGCCGCCGAGAGCGGCCCGATCCGCCGGCTCGGCCGCGCGGCGCTCGGCACCGCGGTGGTGGCCGCCTGAGCGTCGACGGCCGCGGCGACGGCGGACACGGTGCGGTGCCGGTAGACGTCGGCCACGGTCAGGGTGACCCCGAAGTCGCGTCGGATCCGCCCGCCCAGCCGCACCGCCGCCAGCGAGTGCCCGCCCAGCGCGGTGAAGTCGGCGGCCACGTCGATCGCCTCGACGCCGAGCACCTCCGCCCACAGGCGGGCCAGCGTCGCCTCGGTCGGCGTCCGTGGCGCGTTGTCGCTGGTCGCAGCGATCGGCGGAGGACGCCGGGCAAGGGCTGCCCGGTCGAGCTTCTCGTTCGCCGTCAACGGGAACTCGGCGACGAAGACCGCCCAGTTCGGCACCATGTAGTCCGGCAGCAGCTCCCGCGCGTGGGCGAGAAGGGAGTCCGCGGTGCCGGCACCGGTGACGTAGGCGCAAAGCGTCTCGGCGGCCGACTCCGGCTGCACGACGACGACGCCCGTCACGCCGGGGTGGCGTTCGAGCACCGCCTCCACCTCGGCCGGTTCGACGCGGAATCCGCGCAGTTTGATCTGCCGGTCGGCGCGTCCGCAGTAGACGAGGTTGCCGTCGGGGCGGTGTCTCACCAGGTCGCCCGTGCGGTACAGGCGGGCGGATCGGGCGGGGTCGAAGGGGTCGGGGACGAAGCGTTCCCGGGTGAGTTCCGGCCGCCGGTGGTACCCGAGCGCCACCTGGACCCCGCCGACCCACAGCTCGCCGACCTGCCCGGGGGCGACCGGGCGACCGTCGGGGTCGAGGACGTGCGTGGTGACGCCGCGTACCGCCGTGCCGATCGGGGTCCGGCCGTCGTCCGGCTCGGGGTCGTCGCCGGTGATGTCGTACGCGGTGGCGATGACGTGGGCCTCGGTCGGCCCGTACGAGTTGATGATTTTCAGCCCCGGGACGGCGGCAGCGATCCCGTGCAGCAGCCGCTGCGGGATCGGCTCCACGCCGACCATCAGCCGTCGCGGCGTGAGCGCACCCGGGTGCGCGTCCACCCACGTGCGCAGCGACGGCAGGACGGCCGGTGGCAGGTAGGCGGTCGCCACCGCGTGCCGGGCCATCAGCGCGAACATCGCCCCCGGCTCCAGCCGCACGTCGTCGGGTACGACCAGCAGGGTGCCGCCGGCGAGCAGCACCGAGAAGATCTCGTACACCGACGCGTCGAACCCGACCGACGACCACATCGTGCCGACCGCGCCCGGGGCGAGCGGCTGCCGCGCCGCGAAGTCGGCCAACAGGTTGATGATCCCCCGGTGGTGGCAGAGCACCCCCTTGGGCGTACCGGTGGAACCGGAGGTGTAGATGAGGTACGCCGGATCGTCCCCGTGCGCCGTCGGTTGCGCCACCGGGGCGTCGGCCGGCGCCGCCGCCCAGTCCAGGTCGATGACCGGCGTCGTCGTCCCCGGCAGGGGGGACGTGGGTGCCCGCAGGACGGCGGCCGGCGCGGCCTCCTCGAGAACGGCGGCGACCCGGCCCGGGGGCGTGTCCGGGTCGATCGGCAGGAACACCGCGTCGGCGGCGAGCGCGGCGAGGATTCCGAGGAGGTACTCGGTCGACCGCCCGGCGCAGACCGCGACGACGTCGCCCGGCCCGACACCGACGGCGCGCAACTGCCCCGCCAGCCACGACGCGGTGGTGAGCAGCCGCGCGTAACTGATCGACCGGCCGCCGGAGCGGATCGCGGCCAGCTCGGGGTCGCGCTGCGCTGCCGCGCCGATCAGCGAGAACAGCCCCTCGTCGGTCGGTGACGTGAACGGTTCCCCGTCAGCCGGTGACATCGAGGATGAGCTTCCCTGTCGTCTCCCGGTTGGCCAGCGCCGTCAGCGCCCTGCCCGCCTCGGCCAGCGGATACACGTGCTCGGTGACCGGGGTCAGGGTGCCCTTGCTGATCATCGCGAACAGACCGGTCATCGTCTCCGCCGTGATCCGCGGATAGCGGGTGACCAGGTCGTTCGCCCAGAAACCGACGACGCTGCGGGAACCCTGCATCAGCGACTCGGAGCGGATCGGTGTGCTGCCCCGGCCCGATGCCGCGCCGTAGGTGACCAGTCGGCCGAGCCGCCCCAGCGACGCGAGCGCGGTGTCGAGGCCGGCACCGCCCGACATCTCCAGGTACAGGTCGACCGGCTTGCCGTCGTTCGCGGCGGCCAGCTCGTCGGCGAGGTCCTCGGAGGTCGGGTCGAGCGCGACATCGGCGCCGAGCCGGACCGCGAGGTCACGTTTGGTCCCGGTGGACGCGAGCGCGATCACCCGCTTGGCGCCCCAGGCCCGGGCCAGCTGCACCGCCAGCGATCCGACGCCGCCGGCGGCGGCGGTGACCACCACGGTGTCCTGCCGGGTCATCCGGCCCGCGGTACGCAGGATGTGCCACGCCGCGAACCCCTGGTTGGCCACCGCGAGTGCCTGCAGGTCGGTGATGGCGTCGGGCACCGCGACCAACGTCGCGGCGGGTGCGGCCACCCACTCCGCCCACGCCCCACCGGTACGGGGCAACGCGACGACCCGCCGCCCGTCGGGGTCGGTGCCGACCGCCTCGATGCCCGGGATGTACGGCAACGAGGGCCGGTAACTGTAGGAGCCTTCGACGACGTGCTTGTCGGCGAAGTTGACGCCGGCCTTCTCCACCCGGACGAGAACCTCGTTCTCACCCGGTACCGGTTCGGCGAAGTCGGTCGCCGAAAGCGACTCCGCGGGGCCGAACCGCTCCACCACGACGGCTTTCACACTGCCTCCCACCGAAACACCAGCACCACCGCACCCTGCGGCCGATGATCTGACCAAACAGCGTCGCCGCCACCGACCGTTCGGTGTCGACGGCGAAGAACCGAGCCCCGGTCGCGGCACGGTGCCGCGCGGCCGGGCGGGCCGCGGCGGGCGGCCGGCGTCGTCAGGTGCACGCTCATCGGCCGAGCCGATCCACGCAGACGAACCTGAACTCCCCGGTGTACCGCCGGCCGTGGGCGTCCTTGAGCCACAGCTGCTCCGGCCCTGGCAGCATCTCGCTGAACCGGAGCTGGGCGTTTCCCCGCCGTCGCAGTCGGTGGTTGAGCACCGCCAGTGACATCGGGTTCGACAGGTCGACATGGAACGGCTTGCGTTCCCCGGCGATGGTGGCGAAGACGTGCCGGGGCAGGCCCAGCTCGTCGCGCAGCCGACCGGCCGCGGCATGCGACACCCGGGCCGCACCGTCCAGGCGTCCCGCCGGAACCGTCCACGACTCCCGCGCCACGACCAGGTTGTCGACCGTGACCCGCGGCTGGTGGGGGCGGGTCGGCAACATTCCGAACCGCTGCGCCGCCGCGTGCGACAGGAAGTCGCCCAGCACCTGCACCGCCGGTGCCTCGAAGTCGCCCCGCACGTCGGTCACCACGAGTCCCGCGTCGCCGCGGCGCAGCCGTAGCCGGGAGGCGGGCAGCAGCCTGTCGGCCGGCCCGTACGGCGCCTCCGCGGTGAGTCCGAGGTAGCGGTACCTCGCCGACAGGTACGTGTCCGGCGGCACCGTGCGGGAGTTGAGCACGCCCGAGCCGAGCTGGTAGAGCGGCATGACCCGGTCGTCGCCCATCGCCTCGTCGATCAGCGCGTACAACGCCGGGCGATCCGGATGGAACTCGTACGCCGACAGCACGTCCATGGTCTGCATGGCCGGATGCACCTCGCCCAGCACGGTCAACGCCCGGCCGGCGCGCACCTGTTCCAGGTCGGTGGCCGCGAACATCAGGTCGGGGCTGTGCCAGCGGGCCTGCGCCCACAGCGGCGGGCCGGCCGGGAACGCCGCCTCGACCCCGGCCCGCAGGCCCTCGCTGGTCAGCTGCACCGCCCTGGCGTCGGGATCGGGCACCAGCAGGCTCTCCCAGCGGCGCCGCAGCTCCGCGGCGGCGGCCTCCGCGGGCGGCGACGAGTCGCCGTACGTGGCCGACCTGCCGACCATGTCCATGACGTTGAGCAGCGGCACCCCCGCCACCGGGTCCACCTGCGGCGTGAGCCACGCCTCGTACTCGGCGGCGGTGCGGCGGCAGTACCACGCGGCCCCGGCGAGCACGAGGTCCAGCGCCGGTCCGACGTCGTCGAGCAGCCGGGTGCTCAGCGAGACGTCGAGGTCGCCCAGGCAGTCCTGGAACAGCACGGTGCGCCCGGCATAGAAGTCGCCGGCCCGGTGGTACGCGTTGCCGCTGGTCAACTCGACGACCCGGGCGTCGAGGTCGGTCAGTGCGGCGTCGAGCGCGGGCGGGTCCTCGCGTACCGCGGCCACCCGGTCCCGCGCCTCGACGACCCGGTCGAGGTCGGTCAGCGCCGCCGCGCGTCGGGCCGGGTCGGTCACCCGCAGCAACTGGCCCCGCAGCGCACGCTCCGGTCGCACGCCTCGGATCACCGCGAACCCGCTGGTCAACAGCCGCATCGTCCGCAGCCGGTCGATCTCGGCGAGCACCGTGTCGCGGTCGGCGTCGGCGACCTCCGCCACGACGTCGTCGACGGTCCGACGGCCGTCGCACAGGTGCAGCACCCGGCTGCGCAGCGCCGACAGCCGCAGTTCGGTGCCGTCGGCGAGCAACAGCGTCTCGCCTTCCAGGTGGGTCACCGGCGCACGTCGCGGTACGGTCCAGCGGCTCAGGTCGTGCCGTTCGTGCAGGGCGTCGGTGACGGCGCGGATCGCCCACGACTCGAAGAACGTGCCACGTTGCCGTGGCGGCCGGCCCGCTTCGCTGACGTCGGTGGGCCCGTCGGTCCACCGCCCCCAGACGACCGGGCCGAAGAAGCCGATCATGTCGTTCTTGGCGCAGTACCGGGAGGCGTACGCCCACAGTGCCCGGTCCCGTTTGCGTTGCTCGCTCGGCTTTCCCGCCTTCTCGCGGGCACGGTACCGGCGACGGTAGACCGCGGGATTCTGCCACAGCAGCGCCTCCCGCAGCCGTGGCTGCTCGTCGACGGCCGCCAGCGCCTGACGGGCCGACTTCTCGTCGACGTCGAAATCGCCGGTCGCCTCGATCTCCAGCCAGTCGAACGGCATTCCGGCGGTCCGCGCCACGAGGGTCGGCCACACCCGCCACCGTTGTCCGTGGCCGAACTCGTACTCAGCCGATGGCATTGGCGGTCCGGTCGGAATCCGAATCCAGCAGGCCCGCCAGTTTGCGAATGGTCGGGTACTCGAACATGTCCGCGGCGGAAAGCTCCACCGTCAGCCGTTCCCGGATCCGCGACGCCAGCTGCACCACCGTCAGCGACGAGCCGCCGAGCAGGAAGAAGTCGTCGTCGATACCGACCTGGGTCAGCCCGAGCGACTCACACCACAGCCGCGCCAGCTCCCGCTGCACCGGGGTCTGCGGCGCCACGAACGTCGTACCGATCGTGCGTACCGGCTCGGCGACCGTCTCCGCCGCCTCGACCGCCTGCTGGTTGAACGTACGGGCGATCGCCAACCGCTCCGGCAGCGATCCGATCGACGTGATGACCTGCGGCCCCGGTCGCAGCCGCATGATCCGCCGGAACAGTTCGCCGCCCTCGGCGTTGGTCAGCATTCCGGCACCGCGAGCGGCCTGCTCGACCCCCGGCGCCGCAACCGCGACCGCCGCCTCGTCCACGCTGCGCAGCGAGTACCCCTTCACGACCACGCAGACCGCGCCGTCGGCGTCGACGATGGCCTCGTCGATCTCCATGAACTCCGGTCGCGTCGGGTCGCTGTGATAGGTCTGCACCACCCAGCACCGTTCCGGGATGCGGCGGTACACCTCCACCGACCGGTACAGGAACGGCAGGTAGCGGCGACCCTCGACGCCGGACAACCCGTAGACCGCCCGGTCCAGCAACGCCGGATGCAGCGCGTACCGGTCCGCGTCGTCGCGCCCCACCGCCGGCAGCTCCAACTCGACCAGGCCCCGGTTGTCCTTCGCCCAGTACCGGCTGACCGCCTGGAACCGCTGCCCGAACGCGACGAGCCCCGAGTACGGCTGGGTCGCGTCCTCCTCGACCAGTTCCTCCCGGAACTCCGCGATGTCGATCCGCTCGGCGGTGCCGTCCGGTACGGCACGGACCTTGCCGCGACAGTGCACCGTGGCCGACTGGCCCGCGAGGGCGAAGCTGATCGCGAACTCGAATCCGCCCGCGTGCGCCGGCGACAGCGTGATCGTTCCGGTCGCCGCCGCCGTGACACGGACCGGGTCGATGAAGACGACGTCCTCCAGCCGTACCGGCACCTCACCCCACACGTGCCGGGCAGCCGCGTGGACCATTTCCAGCAGGCTCGTGCCGGGCAGCACACCGACGCCGCCGATCCGGTGGTCGGTCAACACCCAGTGGCTGTCCACGTCCAGGTCGACCTCGAAGGTCCAGCCGTCCCCGTCGCGCGACGCGCGGTGCACCAACGGGTGGTCCAGCGCCGTCACCGCCGAGCCGCCCCGCAGCCGTCGCAGGGTGCGGAACCCCTCCCCGGCGCGGTCGGTCGACACCATGCCGACCTCCTGCCAGCCCCACCAGTTGATCGCCACCACGTACGGCGAGCCGTCCGCGTGGGACGTGGCGTACGCGTCGAGGAACGTGTTCGCCGCCGCGTAGTCGCTGTGCCCGTAGTCGGCCGAGACGGCGACGATCGACGAGAAGAGCGCGATGAAGTCCAGCTCGGGCAGCTGACCGGCCCGCACGAGCGCGTCGAGCACGAGCGTGCCACGCACCTTCGGCGCCAGCACCCGGTCGGCCGTCTCCGCGTCGTGCAGTGCCAGCAGTTGTCCCCCGGCGATCCCGGCAGCGTGGATGATCCCGGTGATCGGGCCCAGCTCGGCCTGGCTGCGCCGCACCACCGACGCCATCGCGTCGGCGTCGGTGACGTCGGCGCGCAGCACCAGTACCCGGGCGCCGCTCGCCTCGATCCGCCTGACCGCCGCGATCTGGTCCCGCACGCCGTGCGGCGTACCCGGGTCGTCCCAGCGCTCCCGGTCCGGCAGTCCACCCCGGCTCACCAGCACCAAGTCCGTCGGTTGCCGCTCCGCCAGGTCCTGCGCGATCGCCAGGCCGAGGCCGCCGAGCCCACCGGTGATGAGCAGGACGCCGCTGCCGTCGACCGGCCGCGGCACGCTCACCGGCTCGTTCGGGATCGACGCGTGGTGGTGCACCCAGCGCCGATGTCCGCGCAGCGCCACCAGTTCCGCGTCGCCGCCGGCGCCGATCTCGCCGACCACGGCCACCGCTACCGCCGCGGCGGTCAGCGCCGCGTCGACCTGCCGCACCCGTACCGTGCTCAGCTCACGCGGCAGGGTCCGCAACGGACCGGCGACGGTGGCGCCCTCGGGCCGCGCCGGCTCGCCGTTGACCGACCACACCCGGTCGGTGACCGCCACCAGCTCCACCTCGGCCCGGAAGGTCCGCAGCATCGCCTTGGCCAGCGCCGCCATCCGGTGGTAGCCCCGCATCGCGACCAGTTCCGGGTCGACGGCCGGGCCGCCGTCGAACACCGCGTAGACGATGCGGTCCGGCAGCAGACCCGCCTGGTACACCGCCTCCACCAGCAGTTCCACGTCGTGACTGTCGTCCGGGTCGAACTCGTAGCCGTCCGGCGTCGACACGAACCCCGGGCCGGCGTACGCGGGCAGCACGAACACGTCCCGCCGCCGGGCCTCCGCGATGATCTCCGCGCTTACCGGGTCGTCGCCCGCGAGGACCAGCCACGTCTCGCCGAGCAGGCTCCCGCCCCGGCGCGGCACCGGCTGCGACCGCCACGCCGGCAGGTACAACGGCGTGAGCAACGGGTCGTTGGGCACCTCGACGTCGTCCTCGACCACGCCCGGGCGCACCGGATCCGGGTCCACCCAGCAGCGCCGCCGCTCGTAGGGGTAACCGGGCAGGCTCACCCGCCGGCCGCCGTCGGTCGTCCGCACCGCCGAGAAGTCCAGGTCGACGCCGGACACCCACAGCCGGCCCACCGTCGTCGCCAGCACCGTCACGTCGGTGGCGGTCGTGTCGTTCGGCAGCGCCATCGTGGTCAGCGCGCTCGTCGACCGGCCCTGGCTGGCGGCGTACTGGCGGGCGAAGACGCACATCGACTGCCCCGGCCCGGCCTGGACGTGCACCGCGTCGGCCAGCTCGTCGAGCCGCGCCAGGCAGTCCTCCAGCCGCACTTCCTGCCGTACGTGCGTCGCCCAGTACGCGGCGCTCGTCGCCTGCTCGTCGGTGATCCAGTCGCCCGTGACGTTCGACAGGTACCGCAGCCGTGGCGCCTGCCGGGGGAAGCTGTCCACCAGCGCCGCCAGGTCGTCGCAGATCGGCGCCATCATCCGCGAGTGGAACGCGTGCGACGTGCGCAGCAGGGAGCCGGACAGCCCGATGTCGGCCAGTTCCTGCGCGAACTGCTCGACCGCGGCCAGCTCACCGGACACGACGCACGACGACGGCGAGTTGCTCGCGGCGATGTCCAGCTCGCTCGGCAGCATCGCCCGTACCGCTTCCGCGCCCAGCGACAGCGACAGCATGCCGCCCGGCGGCAGCGCCTGCATCAGCTGTCCCCGCCGCGCGACCAGCCGCAACGCGTCCGGCAGCGCGAACACGCCGGCGACCGTCGCCGCCACGATCTCCCCGATGCTGTGGCCCAGCAGCGCCACCGGTTCGATGCCGAACGAGCGCAGGAGCTGCGCCATGGCCCATTCCACGGTGAACAACGCGGGCTGGGTCACGGCGGTCTCGTTGAGCTTCGCCGCGGCCTGCTCGTCGGTGACCTCGGCGTTCAGCAGCTCCCGCAGATCGAACCCGAGCAGCGGCGTCAACTGGTCGGCGCAGGTGTCGACGGCGTCCCGGTAGACCGGCCAGGTCCGGTACAACTCGCGCCCGGAGCCCGGGAACTGCGCGCCCTGGCCAGGGAACAGGAACGTCACCTGCGGCGACCCCGCGACCCCTGCGACGGTGCGTACCGTCGGCTCGCCGGCCAGCTCCGCGACCGCCGCCTGCGGGTCGCCGGCCACCACCAGCCTGCGGTGCGCGAACGCGGCTCGCCCTTCCTGCAACGTGAACGCCACGTCGGCCGGGTCGTGCCCGGCGTCGCCGAGGTGCTCGGCCAGCGCCGCGCAACTGGCGGCGAGGGCGTCGGCGGAACGGGCGGACACCGGCCACAGCTGCGGTGCCCCCGTCGTCCGGGCCGGTGGCTCCGGCGGCGCCGGTGGCTGCTCGACGATGACGTGGGCGTTGGTGCCGCCGATGCCGAACGAACTCACCGCGGCGATCCGCGGCGCGTCCGGGTCGCGCCACTCGGGATTGGACCAGTGCCGGACCTCCCTGGCCAGCCGGAACGGGGAGTTCGCGAGGTCCATCGCCGGGTTCGGCTCGACGCAGTTGATGGTCGGGGTGATGACGCCGTCGCGGACCGCGAGGATCGCCTTGAGCAGGCCGACCGTGCCGGCCGCCGGGCCGAGGTGTCCGAGGTTGCCCTTCGCCGAACCGAGCCAGCAGTACTGGCGGCGTTCGGTGCGCTCCCGGTATGCGGCGCTCAGCGCCGCCACCTCGATCGGGTCGCCGACGACCGTGCCGGTGCCGTGCGCCTCGACCATCCCGATCGCCTCGGGATGCACCTGGGCGTCGTCCAACGCCGCCCGGACCAGCTCCAGCTGGCCGTCCACGCCGGGCGCGGTGAACCCGGCCCGCCGGTTGCCGTCGTTGTTGACCGCGGAGCCCTTGATCACCGCGTACACCTGGTCGCCGGCCGCCGTTGCCGCGGCCAACGGCTTGAGCACCACCAGCGCGCCGCCGTCGGCGAAGATCGTGCCGGTGGCGTCGGCCGCGAACGGACGGACGTGCCCGTCCCTCGACAGGATCCCACCCTCCAGGTACGGGTAGCCGCCGCCCAGCGGCAGGTCGACCTGCACACCCCCGGCGACAGCGACATCGCACTCGCCGCGGCGCAGCGCCTGCATCGCCTGGTGCACCGCGACCAGGGACGTCGAGCACGCGGTGTAGACGGACACGCTCGGCCCCATGAACCCGAGGCGGTACGACACCAGCGGGGCGATGTAGTCCGGGTTGTTGCCGGTGCTCATGCTGGTCAGGCCGGCGGCGCGACTGACGGCGCGATTACGTTCGATGTAGTCG
The DNA here is from genome assembly GCF_040296145.1 of Micromonospora sp. NPDC002296. Taxonomy (NCBI): domain Bacteria; kingdom Bacillati; phylum Actinomycetota; class Actinomycetes; order Micromonosporales; family Micromonosporaceae; genus Micromonospora; species Micromonospora sp. NPDC002296. The sequence goes on along the minus strand of NZ_JBEOWQ010000020.1, from coordinate 53,860 downwards.
GTCCGGTACCGGTTCGTGGTCGCGCCCCCGAAGACGCCCACCCGCTGCCCGATCCCGCGCGGGTCGTAGCCGGCGTCGGTGAGCGCGGTGTAGGAAAGCTCGAGGAACAGCCGGAACTGCGGATCGCAAAGCTCGGCCTCACGTTGCGTGAATCCGAAGAACTCAGGATCGAACAGGTCGAGATCGGCGGCGGTGCTTGTCACCGGTTGGAAACCCGGCGCGTCCGCGGCTTCGGGCGGCAGTTGCCGTGCGCGCGCCACCTCTGGGTCGAGTCGCTCGACAGACTCCACACCGGCTTGGAGGTTGCGCCAAAACTCACGGACATTGCGTGCGCCCGGTAACCGTGCCGCCACTCCGACAATAGCTATGGCGTTGTCGGATGCGCCGTGAGTGTCTGTCACCAACACTCCCTTACATTACTTTTGGGCCAACCAGCCTCCGGGACGATAGCCGCGCGTCCAGGGCCTGTCAACGGCCACTGCGCCACGCCTCCCCCATCGGTTCCCAGCTACACTGACGCGTGCCACAAGACTCCCTGAGCCGCTTGAGTAGCGAATTTGCCGATTACGCGACAGTCGGCAGCCAAATGGTCATCGCCGAGGCGATGGGATTGTTACAGCTGCCGCCGACACACGTCACTCTCGGTGAGTTGGGCATCATCGACGGGGAATGGGAACGCATCCGGCGCGACCTGTTCGAGATTTTCCACCTTCGCGTCGACCCGGCGGCACTCAGCGTGCTGACTCCGGCACAGCTCGGCCAGTTCATCGCCGACCAGCCGATCAATCGGCCCGGCCCACAATTGCGCCTCGCCGGTGGAAGCGGCACCGCGACGTGGTTGGTGCACGGCGCCGACGGCGAGGTGAGCTGGTTCCTCAAGCACCTCGACGGGATCGGATTGCCGACCCCCCTGATCGGTCTGCGCGCCCCCGGGTGGTACGACGAGCCCACGCCCGCGTCGATCGAGGAACTCGCCGTCCGGTACAGCGACCAGATCCGTGCCGTCCAGCCGGCGGGTCCCTACCGGCTCGCCGGGTACTGCGCCGGCGCCGTCATCGCCGTCGCGGTGGCGAACCTGCTGGAAGGCCAGGGGGAGACGGTAGAACGGATGTTCTTCATCGACCCGGACCTGCGGCACCTGGCCGCGTCGAGACGCGACGCCGTCATGTTCCGGCTGCACCAGCTCAAGCGCCGTCCCGAACCGGCCGCGCGCCTGCTGCGCAAACCCGCGGCCGAGACACCGCTCGCCCAGGTGCTGGACCGCATGGACGATCCCCGCCCCCACCAGGACCCGGTGGAACGCGTCCTCTACCGCGGGCTCGGGGTCGTCGCCGACCTGATCGGCCTCACCGGCGGCGACACGCTGGCCCCGGTCGCCACCACGGCGACCGCCTGGTTCACCGACTCCTACCTGACCTCGATCGCCGAGAGCAAGGACAAGGTGATGGCGCACCTCACCACCATGTTCAGCGGCGGCGTCGACATCCGGTACAGCTCCTCGCACACGGAGATATTCGCGACCCCCGAATTCCGTGACTGGCTCATCCGGTACGCCGCAGCGGAAAACCACAACGCCGCCAGATAGCCGCCATCTCCCGCAGTCCGGCGATTCGCTCGTTTATCGTGGCACCGCGTGGCGCGACCGACAACGTGCCGAGACCGGCTTCGGCGTACGACCGCACCTTGGCCTCGATCCGCTCGGCGGGGCCGATTAGGCACGTACGGTCGAGGAATTCGAACGGTACCGCCGCGAGCGCGTCCGGGTCGCCTTCCTGGAACAGTTTCCGCACCCTGTGCGCCGCGTCGCCGTAACCGAGTCTCTCGGCCTGTTCGACGTAGAAGTTCCGGGCCGTGCCACCCACGCCCAGGAATTGGGCGGCGTACGGCCTCACCCTATTCGCGCACGCCTCCAGATCATCACCGATCGCCATTGGCAAAGTGGCGACCAGATCGAACTCGGACTTGCCGCCCGACGCCCGGTCCCGGCCCGTCGCGATATGCGCGAGGGTCTCCGCGACGCCCTCCGGCGGCAGGAAGAGCGACAGTGATCCGTCGGCGATCTCCCCGGCCAGTTCGAGATTCTTCGGCCCCAACGCCGCCAGATAGATCGGCAGGTCGCCCCGCAACGGGCGCATCGTCAGCCGCTGCGGCTCGCCCGGCGCCCCGGGCAGCGGCAACGTCGTGTGCCGCCCGGCGAACCGGACCGGCCGGCGGGTGAGTGCCGCACGGACCACGGCCACGTACTCCCGGGTACGGGTCAACGGCTGTCCGAAGGGCACCCCGTACCAGCCCTCCGACACCACCGGGCCGGAAATCCCCAGCCCCAGCCGGAACCGGCCGCCGCTGGCCAGGTCGAGCGTCGCCGCGGTCATCGCCGTCATCGTCGGTGCCCGCGCCGGAATCTGCATGACCGCGGCGCCCAGGTCGATCCGCTCGGTCTGCGGAGCCAGCCAGCCCAGCAACGTCGGCACGTCGCTGCTGTACGCCTCGGCGACCCACAGCGCGTCGTACCCCGACCTGTCCGCCACCTGCGCCAACGCCAACAGATCATCGAGACTGGTCCGGTCGTGCAACATACCGAGACTGAGTCCGAGCCTCATCGTCACGCCCCATCCGATTGCTGGTTCAGCACGAACCCGGCCAGCGCCTGCGGTGTCGGTGCCGAGAAGATCGCGGCCAACGGCACATTCACCCCGGTCGACCTGGTGACCTGTTGCGCCAGTTTCGCGGCGAGCAGCGAATGACCGCCGCTGCGGAAGAAATTCGACTGCTCGTGCAGCTGCGGTGCCCTGAGAATGCTCCGCCACAACGCCACGAACTCACCGACCAGGCCGTCGACCACCGGAGCGCCCTCCGCCGGATCGGCCCTCCGGGCCGCCGCCCGCTGTTCGGCCATCGCGGTCAGCGTCGGATAGTCCACCTTGTCGTTGCCGGTCGTCGGCATCGCTTCCAGCACCGCCACGTCGGTGGGGACCGCGTACGACGCGAGCTGGTCCTTCGCGAAACGCCACACGTCGTCGGCGATGTCCGCGTCGGCACCGCGCACGAAGGCCATCAGAGCGCCGTCGGCGCTCGGATCGCCGGCCAGCACCACCGCGGCGGCGCTCACCCGCGGATGCTGCTCCAGCACCGCCTCCACCTCACCGAGCTCGATCCGGTGGCCCCGCAGCTTGACCTGACGGTCGGTGCGTCCGCGCAGTTCGAGCGTGCCGTCGTGACGCCAGCGGCCCACATCGCCGGTGCGGTAGAACCGGCCCGCACCGAGCTCACCGAACCGCTGCGCCGTCAACTCGGGACGACGCAGGTAGCCGATGGCGACGCCGTCGCCGCCGATGCACACCTCGCCCGGCATTCCGGGCGGCTGCGGCCGGCCGTCCCCGTCGACGACCACCACGGTGGTGTTCGCGATCGGCCGTCCCACCGCCACGCCCCCGTCGACGTCGGTGACCAGCGCGCTGGTGGACCAGATCGTCGTCTCGGTCGGCCCGTACACGTTCCACAGCGTGCAGCCGGTCGCGAGCAGCGCCCGTGCCAGATGCGCCGGCAGCGGCTCACCACCGCAAAGGACCCGCCGCCCCCGCAGCCGGCCCTTCGCGTCCTGGACCACCAGCCGCCAGGTCGTCGGCGTCGCCTGCAGCACCGACACGTCGTAGCGCTGCACCAGGTCGAGCAGGACCGCGCCGTCGCTGCGGGCGGCGTCGTCGGCGACGACCACCCGGGCGCCGGCGACCAGCGGCAGGAACACCTCGAGGGCGGAGATGTCGAACGCGTAGGTCGTCAGCCACAGCAGGGCGTCCCGGCTCGTCACGCCGATGTCAGCGATGAAGTGCCGCACCACGTTCGCCAGGTTGGCGTGGCTGATCACGACGCCCTTCGGCAACCCGGTCGAGCCGGAGGTGTAGATGACGTACGCCGGATCGGTCGGTGCCGGCGCCTGCCAGCCGCGCTCATCCGGATCCACCGCGCCGAGCTCGATCACCCGGCAGCCGGCGGGGACCACGCCCGGCGGTGGCTCCCGGTCCGCCAGCAGCACGGTGACCTCGGCGTCCGTGAGCTCGTACGCGAGTCGCGCGGCCGGCTGGTCCGGATCGAGCGGCAGGTACGCCGCCCCCACCTGCCAGATGCCCAAGGCGGCCACCGCACACGGGAAGCCCCGTTCGGCGTAGAGGCCGACGATCGCGCCCCTTCCCACCCCGGCCCGCGCCAGCAGCGCGGCGACACCGGCCGCCCGCGCCACCACGTCCCGGTACGTCCACGTCACGCCGTCGCGACCGATGATCGCCGCCGCTTCCGGCTGGGCCGCCGCCTGCGCGGCGATTTCCTCCGCCACCGTTCGCGGAGGGCCGTCGACCGTCGTCGCGTTGGCGTCGTCGACCACGGCCCGATCCGCGGCACTCCAGACGTCGAGCCCACCGATCGGCCGGTCGACCTGAGCCGGCAGGCTCTCCAGCACCGCCTCGTACCGCGCCAGGAGCGCGGCGATGTCGTCCGCGTCGTGGACGTCCGAACCGTAGACCGCCTTCAGCGTGACGCCGTCGCCCTCGCGCATCACCACCAGTTCGAGGTCGACCCTGCTGTGCCCGCTGTCGATCTCCCACACCTCCGCCGCCAGTTCGTCCCGGCCACCGGTCATCGGCTCCGGGGGCGGCCGGTAGTTGAACATGTGGCGGAACGGCGGCACCCACCACGCCGCGTCGTTGCGCGTGTGCGACGTCTCCAACCCCTCGTAGGAGACATCGGCGTGGTCCATCGCGGTGACGAACAACCGACGGACCTCCCGCACCAACTCGTGGAACGTGCGTTCCGGTGCCACGTCCAGCCGCAGCGGCAGCGTGTTCATGTGATAGCCGACCGCCCGGCGGGCCGCGCCGTCCCGCAGATCGACCGGGACCCCCACCACCACGTCCTGGCCCGCGCCATGCCGCATCAGCAGCACGTAATACAGCGCCAACAGCACGATGTTGTCGGTCGCGCGGCACGCCCGACGCAGGTCTCGCATGCCGGCGAGCGCCGCCGCGGACAGTCGCCGGGTGACGGTGCCGCCGGCGAACGTCGGCGCCGCCGGGTCCGGCCGCCCGAACTCCAACGCCGCCGGAACGCCCGGCAGGTCCGCGAGGTGCCGCTGCCAGAAGGCGAGCGCCTCCGCCGTCGGCTCGGCGAGATCCTGGACCGGTCCGGGTCCGGCGAGCGCCGCCGGCGGCCGTCCGTCGGCGAGCATCGCCGGATACAGCGCCGCGAACTCCTCGATCAGCACCGCGCCCGACACCGCGTCCACCGCGAGATGGTGCAGGCACAGGCAGATGAACTGCCGGTCCGGGCTTCGCACCAGGACCGCGCGGACCGGGATGTCACCGGCGAGGTCGAACGGCCGCCCCGTGACGGCCCGGCACACCCGACCAGCTTCCTCGGACGCTGCCTGCACCACCTCGAGCGGCACCGTCGCGGACTCCGCCACCACCCGCGTCGGTAGCCCGTCGACCTCGACGAACCGGGTCCGCAGCGCCCGATGCCGCCGCGCCAACCAGTCCAACGTCGCCTGTACCGCCGCGGTGTCCAACCGTTCCGTCGTCACCAGCGCCAGCGGCACGTTGTTCACGCCGGTCTCCGGCAGCAACCGCTCCAGCATCCACAGCGCGTTTTCCTTCGCGGACAACACGGTTCACCTCACCCGATCGACGTCGAGGACGTCATGGCAGTCGTCTGATGCGGTTCGCCGAGCGCGGGCGGGGCGACCCTCCAGCGAGGACGCGAGCGACCTCTGCCGGTGACAGTCAGTGACCCGCCTGTCCGGATCGCAGGTGGTGTCGAGGCGCGCCCGCACACCGTCGGAGGCCGCCGCCCGGACCAGGTGAAGCATTGCGGCTTCCGGCACACGAACCCCCTGAGGCGCGACTCCGAGCCGCCCGCGACGAATGATCCTCGACAGGCTACGGCGCACGTCACGTGGCATCAAGCGCGTGCCGCACGCGGATACGGCCCCGACCGTCACACCGCACCGCCGGCCCCGAACCCCGGCCCCGGGCCTCCGCCGCGGCAGCGATGTCGAACGGTTGGCAGAACCGACACAGACTCGGGCAACACGGGGCCCGCGGACTACCAGGGTCACTCAACGTCAGATTGTCGGCACTCCGTCGTCAGGCCGAACGCGGTCGGCCGTCGAGCGCCGGCGCGACGGAGGCCGCCGCTCAGCGGTCCGGTGCGTTCTCCGCGAGGTACATCTCGAGCTGGATGTTGTCCGGGTCCCGGAACGCGATCAGCGTGAAGCCCATCGGTGGCGTAACCGTGATCCCGGAGTGCGCGACGCCGGCATCGGTCAGCCGGGCGGCCCACGCCTCCAGCTCGGCCCGCGTCCGCACCGCGAACGCCAGGTGGTCGAGTCCCGTCCGACGTTCACTGAACTCCGCGCCGGCATCCGCGTGCCTGTGCGTCGTCAACCCGATGACGACCCCGCTCGGGTGGCGCATCAACTGCCGGTCGAAGCTGTCGGTGTCCCACCGGAACAGCGGTGCGAAGTCCAGGACGTCGCTGTACCAGCGTACCGAGGCATCGAGGTCGCGCACGTTCAGCGCGATGTGGTGGATCCCTGAAAACCCTGCTACCGCCACGTCTCACGCCTTTCGCAACCGTCGGCCCCCGCTGAACAGTAAGGCGGATGCTACGGCGCGGGCCGGAGCGACGCACACGCCGGCCAGCCTGATCACGTCACCCGATCGCCGCCGTCGGTGCCAGCGCCCGGTTTGCAGGTCAGGGTTGATCCCGGCGGGTCGAGTGGATGGCGAGCAGGGCGATGTCGTCGGTGGCCTGCTCGGCGGCGAGGGTGGTCATGATGCGGGCGCAGACCGATTCGGCGGGACCTGGCTCGATGGCTGAGCAGAGCCGTCGGATGCCGATGTCGATGACTTCGCCGCGGCGTTCGACGAGCCCGTCGGTGTAGCAGATGAGGGCCGCCTCGGGCGGGAACACGACCTCGGTGTACCGGCGGGCCGGCTGACGCGGGCCCGTACCCAACGGAAGATCGACCGGATTGTTCAGCGCGATGGCCGGCCGGCCCGGCGCGGCCAGGATGGGTTGCAGGTGCCCGGCGAGGGACAGTTGGATGGTGGTGCGGTCCGGGGAGATCATGGCGTACAGGACCGTGGCGAGGCTCCCGGTCTCGAAATGGTGGACCTTTCGGTCGAGCAGGGTCAACGCGCTGGCCGGGTCGTCGCAGACCAGGGCGTAGGCGCGCAGCGCACTGCGCAGCCGTCCCATCACCACTGCGGAGCGCAGCCCGTGTCCGGAAACGTCGCCGATGACGACCCCCAGCCAGCCGGAGGGCAGCGCGAACACGTCGTACCAGTCACCGCCGACGCCGGCGTCGTGGCCGGGGACGTAGCGGGCGGCCATGTCGACGCCGGGCTCGTCGGGCAGGTGGGTGGGCAGCAGGCTGCGTTGCAGGGCGAGGGCAGCGGCGCGGTCGATGCTGCCGGCCCTGGCCTGGCTGGCGAGGCTCGCCCTCTCACCGGCCAACTGAAGCAGCTTCACATCGTCATCGGTAAATCGATGCGGCTTGAGACAGCCGACGTGCAATACGCCGATCACCTCGCCGCCGGTGAACATGGGCACACCCAGCAGCGAGCGGACCCCCGTGCCGAAGAGGATCGGGCTGACCACGTCGGCGGCGGTTACATCGTCCAACATGACGGGTTGCCGGTCCCGAGCGATCCGGCCGGCGAATCCACTGCCGACGGAGATCCGGACGCCCCTGCGGACCTCCTCCTCCAGCCCTTTCGCCGCGGTGACCACAAGCTGCTGGGCGTGCGCGTCCAGCAGCAGGATGGCGGCGGTGTCAACCCTGAGCACCTCTCGGAGGCGGTCAAGGAGCTCGTCGAGGAAGTCGGTGACGCCGAGCTGGGACAGCGCGGCGTCGGCGACCGCCTCGATCCGACGCAGCCGCTCGTCGCTCCCACCGCCCCGCGCCATCACCGGAAGCGTAGCCCTCCCCTGGCCGGAAGAATCGCCGGGAACGACCCGGGTACGGACCAGGCCGTTGGCCACCGCCCGCCAGTCGACACAAGGTGGATCGGCGTGACCTCAGAGGGCCCGGCCGGCCGAGCCGAGCCGGCGGCAGTGTGTCAGGCCGAGGCGGCCGGGCCGCCGCCGACGTCTTCTGCGCGGCGGCCTACGCCCACCAGTTGCTGGAGGTGCTGTCCGCGCCCTGGGCGTCGTCGGTCATCTGCGCGTTCACGATGACCTGGTGGAAGGACTGCCACCCGAATCCGCTGAAGATCAAGATCTCCCAGGCAACCGGACCGCTCGCGCAGGGCACGTCCATGGACGCCATCCCGAACGAGAACGGCATGACCTGCGTCGCCGACACGCTGATATGCGCGGCACCGGTCGATCCGGTGCAGGTCACCGTGCCGTTGACCTGGAGCTGGTCGACGGTCACCGCACTGGCCGAGGTGACGGTGATGTCGGCCTGGGCCGCCCGCGCCGGCGCGGCGACGGCCAGCCCGGCCGTGGTGAGCACGGCGACGGTCAGCACCCCACGACATGCCCGTTCGATCATGGTCATCATCCCCTCGAGATTCGCGAGACTGGCGGGACAGGCCGGACCAGCCTAACGAATACATCCACAAATATGAATCTCCCATGACAAAAGTACTGACCGTCGCGGCGGCGAGGGGACATTCGAGCGTGCGGCGCGGAGACGTCCGCGAGGGTGCCCGGTCAGCGCGGGACCAGACCGTTCTGGTACGCCCAGACCACGGTCTGCAACCGGTCGCGTACGCCGATCTTGGCCATGGCCCGCCCGAGATGGGACTTGACCGTGCTGGTCTCGATGAACAGCTCACCGGCGATCTCGACGTTCGACAGGCCCTGGGCGAGCAGCCCCACGATCTCCTTCTCCCGCGCGGTGAGCTGGTGGGCCGCTGCGGCGTCGGACGGTGGCGTCGGCCTGCGCCGCGCGAACTCCGAGATCACCCGATGGGTGACGGCCTGGTCGACGAGCCCGTACCCGCCGGCGAGGCGGCGGACCGCGTCGATGAGGTCGTCGGGCTCGCAGTCCTTGAGGATGAATCCGCTCGCCCCGGACTCGAGCGCGCCGAAGACGTACTCGTCGAGGTCGAAGGTGGTCACCACGAGCACGGCCGGCGGCGCCCCGGTGACGTCGGCGACGATCTGGCGGGTCGCGGTGAGCCCGTCGCCGCCGGGCATCCGGACGTCCATGCAGATGACGTTCGGGTGCAGCCGGCGGGCCAGCTCGACGGCCGAGGATCCGTTGGACGCCTCCGCCACGACCTCGATGTCCCCCGCCTGCTCCAGGATGACGCGGAAACCGGCCCGCACGACCGCCTGGTCGTCGACGAGCATCACCGTGATCATGCCGGGTCCTCTCCCTTCGTGGCCGTGGCCGTCGAGCCGGCTGGCGCGTCGTCGCGTCCCGTCGGCAACGCCACTGTGACAGACCACCCGCCGGTCGGCGTCGGCCCGGCGTCGAACCGCGCACCGATCAGCTGTGCGCGTTCCCGCATGCCGACCAGGCCGACTCCGCCGCCGGTCCGTGCCGCGGGTTCGGGCGCTCGCGTGGGGGGTCCGTTCGACACCCTGAGCGCGACCTCGCGCGGCAGGAAGCGGAGCTCCACGTGCACCGGGGCGCCGGGGGCGTGCTGCCGGGCGTTGGACAGGCACTCCTGCACCATCCGGTACAGCGCGACGTCGGCGATCGGGGACACCTCGCGCCGCGGTCCCTCCCCGACGAACTCGACGGGGGTGCCGAGGTCGCGTGCGGTGCGCACGAGGTCGTCGAGGCTGACCAGTCCCGGCACCGGGGCGTTGTTGTCGTCGTCGTGCCCGGCGCTGGCTCCGTCGACCCTGTCCACCGACCGCCCCCGCAGCACACCCACGACGAGTCTCAGGTTGTCGAGGGTCTCCTTGCCCTGCCCGCGGATCCACGCGACGCCGGCCTTCGCCGCCGCGGGGTCGCGGTCGATCAGCCGCTCGACCGCCGCCGCCTGCACCACCATGCCGGACAGGTGGTGGGCGGCGACGTCGTGCAGCTCCCGGGCCATTCGGGCGCGCTCCGCGCCGATCGCCGCCCGCACCTTGTCCCGGTGCGCCCGGAGCTCGTCGTCCGCCCGCACCCGCACCAGTTCCAGGTAGCGCCGGTGGGTGGCGACGTAGCTGCCGACGAAGGTCGCCCCCAGGTAGGACAGGGCACCCGACGCGAGGTGGCCGAGCGCCGCGACGAGGATGTCGGGGGCCATCCCGGCGGTGACCGCGATCACCCCCGACGCCTCGGCCACCGCTGCCGCGCCGGCCAGCGGCAGCGCCGTCCTGGCGGGGAACAGGGTGCCGACGGTGTAGGCAGCGACGAGCGGTGCGACGCCACGGACCGTCGCTTCGGACGGGACCGCCGCGGTGACGACGACCTGCAGGCCGACGACCAGCCCGAGGCAGAGCCGCGGACGTACCCGACGCAGGCACAGCACCAGCGCCTGCACGCAGGCGGCGGCGACGAGCACCCGGGCCCGCGCCGGGTCGACGGAAAGCCCTTCGACGGGCGCGGCGAACCGGAGGAACGTCGTCAGCATCGCGAACGTCGCCACGGTGACACCGGCCGCCAGCAGGCAGTCCCGCGCGAACCGTCCGGTCACTCCGAGCCTGGTGAGTCGTTCGTCCAACCGCCGGGTCAGCCCTGGCGAGCCGGGTGTGTCGGCGGGCGCTCGGCCAGCACCGGGGTGATCTGCCATGGCGATGAGCATCCTTCGTCGGGGATCGGCGCGCGGCGGCGGGTCAGTAGGAGATGTCCGGGGCGAGCAGCATGAACTCGACGGCGAACCACCCCGTACCGGCGAGCGCGAGCAGGATCAGGCCGCTGGCGGCCCTCCGGTGCCAGCCGGCACCGCGGCGGATGTCGTCGACGAGCCGGACGGCGGCGGGCAGCACACCGAGCAGACCGATCAGTTGTAACGCCTGCACGGCCCGCAGGGCGGCGCTCGGGACGTCCTGGAGGCCCATGATGCTGACGATGCTCAACCCCCAGCCGACGAGTGCGAGGAGGGCGCCGGCGACGGCGAGGCGGCTCAGGACCCGCGCGGTGCGCCCGGCGGGGTCGCGGGGGGCGCGGCCGAGGCGGCGGCGGGCGACCGCGCCGACCGGCCAGGACAGGACGGCGAGGAGGAGCACAACCGCCGACGCGGCGATCACCGGGACGGCGAGGGTGGAGCTGCGGGCCGGCTCGACCGGCAGGAGGGCGAACGCGGACTCGAAGCCGATCGCCTGCACCCTGCCGTCGACCGCCCGCATCGAGAGAACGCGCTGCCCGCCGACCTCCCGCCAGACGTGGGGGGTGATCTCCTCGTACAGGGCGGGAGAGTCCGACAGCGGGCCGGGCTCGAACAGCAGCCGTCCGCCGTCCTGGACGCTCACCGTCGTACGGCCGACCAGGCCGATCGCGGTCAGGAAGGTGCTGCGCATCGCCCGCGAGCTCTCGTAGGTGCCGGCGGCCATCGCGGCGTGCTCGGCGATGGTCGCCGCGTCGACGGTCCGGACCGGCAGGGGCTCGGTCGGCGGGAAGTAGCGGTCGGCGAACCCCGACAGGACCGCCTGCCGCAGCTCGTGGCTGTCGATCGCGCCGCGCCCGTTGCTGTTGAGCGAGATGAAGATGCCGGCCCGGTCGTCGGGGTAGATCTGCAGGTGGGAGTGGAAGTACGAGGTGTCGCCGCCGTGGCCGAGGATGCGGTGGCCGTTGCGGTTCTCCTCGAAGAACCCGAGAGTCATCCGGGGGCCGCCGGCGAGGGTGCCGAGCGAGGCCGCGTCGAGCGCCGGCCGATGCATGAGTTCGAGGGTCGCAGGGCTGAGCAGGGCCGCCCCACCGGCCGGTGCGCCGAGGTGGGCGAGCATGAAGCGGGCCATGTCCGTCGCCGGTGCGCTGAGCGCCCCGGCGGGTGGGACGCCGACGGTCTCGAACGGTACGGCCGGGGCGGAGGCGTCGTCGTATCCGTTCGACAGGCGGTCCCGCAGGTGCGGCGGCAGCGGCTGGGCGAAGGTCGACGACGTCATGCCGGCGCGGCCGAGGACGTTGCGCCCGACGTACTCCTCGAAGCGCGTTCCGCTCACCCGCTCGACGATGTACCCGGCGAGCGCGTTGCCGTAGTTGGAGTAGGCGGGCACGGTGCCCGGCTCGTAGATCTGCTCGGGCGGGTCGGTCGCCAGCGCCTTGCGCAGGTCGGCTCCGGTGCCCGCCAGGTCGATCAGGCCGCCGACCCGCTCCTCGAACCCGGCGGTGTGGGTCAGCAGGTGCCGCAGGGTGACGGCCCGGTCGTAGCTGCGCGGCGGGGTGAAGTCGAGATATCCGCGAATGTCGGCGTCGAGGTCGAGCCGGCCCTTCTCGACGAGCTGCATGACGGCGGTCGCGGTGACGAGCTTCGACACCGATCCCACCCGGAACAGGTGCCGGTCGGGGTCGACGGGCACGGGGACCGCGCCGTCGTCGGTGCCCGTGTCGGCGTGGCCGTAGCCCCGTGCGGTGATGATCTTTCCGTCGCGGACGACGGCGACCGTGGCTCCGGCGATGCCGGCCCGTTGGAGTGCGGCCGGGAGCAGACCGTCGAGCCAGGCGTTGACGTCCCTGCTGTTCAGGGCGGCCGGGTCGGTCGACGCGCCCGGGGCGGCCGGGGCGCCGACGGGCGGGGCCGGGTTGGTCGGCGACGGGCCGGCGCCGCAGCCCGCGACCGCCGTCGCGGCGACAGCGAACAGTGTCGCCAGGAACGCCGCGCGGCGCAGGGGGCGGGACCCGGATCGGGGTGGGCGGGGTCGTGGGGTGAGCCGTTCGGGGGTGTCTGCGTGGAACATGGTTGTCTGCTGCCTTCCGAGGCTTTCGGGTGTCCGGAGGAGGTCCGTTCGGCGTCACTCGAATGCCCTTGGCACAGCCTGCTGGAGCAGCGCCGCCGCGCCATCTGGCGCAGGGACGCAATCGGTTTGCGACCTGAGTGGGAGACGGTGGCGTCACGAGCCGGCCGCAGGGCAAGAAACCCGACCGCTCGGCGATCCCCTTCGGTCCACTGTGTACGGTGGCGGTCTAATTCCCGCTCGGCCGGCGACCTTCTGGGCGGTTGCCGGGCCGTACCGGTCGCTGCCGCGCCGGATGGTCGGCCGGCTGAGCAGCCGAACCCCCATCGGAGGAACTGCGAATCATGTACGACGCGATAGTGGTCGGCGCCCGCTGCGCGGGTGCCTCCACCGCCCTGCTGCTCGCCAGGCAAGGGCACCGGGTGCTCGTGGTGGACCGGTCGTCGTTCCCCAGTGACGTCATCTCGACACACTTCCTGTGGCCGCACGGGATGTCCTACCTCAACCGCTGGGGCCTGTTGGACCAGGTCGCCGAGGTCACCCCCACGCACACGACCATCGACATCGTCAACGACGGCATCCGACTGACCGGATCGGTGCCGACGGACCTGCTGCGCGAGTACTTCCGGGACCTGCACGGCGACGACTCGGGCGTGGTGCAGAGCTACGCCTCCGTCCGCCGCCGGGTGCTGGACGAGATCCTCGTCGAGGCCGCGGCCAAGGCCGGTGCCGAGGTCCGCACCAACTGCACCGTACGGGAGCTGATCGTCGAAGACGGCCAGGTCGTCGGCGTCCGGGGACGAGCGGCCGACGGCCAGGCGTTCGAGGAGCGGGCCCGGATCGTGGTCGGCGCCGACGGCCGGAACTCGTTCGTCGCGCGCGCCCTCGATCTGCCCAAGTACGACGAGCGGCCCCGGTGCACGTTCGCCTACTGGAGCTACTGGTCCGGGTTCGATCTCGGGTCCGGGCAGATCCACCGGCGCGGACGGCTCGGCTGCGCGGTGGTGCCGACCAACTTCGCGCAGAACATGGTCCTGGTCTGGGGGCCGAGCGAGTGGTCCCGGGAGTTCCGCGCCGACGTGCCGGGCAACATGGAGCGGGCGCTGGACTTCGTCAGCCCTGAGCTGGGCGATGTGGTCCGCACCCGGGGGACGCGCCAGGAGCGGATCTACGGCACCCTGGACCAGTCGGCCTTCCTCCGGCCGCTGCACGGGCCCGGCTGGGTACTGGTCGGCGACGCCGAGTCCGCGAAGGACCAGTGCACCGCGATCGGCATGACCCACGCCTTCCGCGACGCGGAACTGGTCAGTGCCGCCCTGGACCGGTGGCTGACCGGGGAGATGTCGATCGACGAGTCGATGGCCGCGTACGAGGGCCGCCGCCGCAGCCAGAACGCGGCCGCCTACTACGACTACGTGTGCACGTTCGCGGAGATGCGGCCGTACCGGCACGACGAGCTGCAACTGTTCCTCGCGTTACGCGGCAACCAGGAGGAGACCGACCGGTTCATCGCCACGCACGCCGACGTCGCGCCGGTCTCGGAGTTCTTCCAGGCGTCCAACCTCTTCCTGCTCAACGACGCCGCGAAGGAGTCCTCGGCCGACTACGCGGTCTTCGACGACTTCGCCGCGACGTCCCGCATGTACCAGCAGAACCCCTTCGCCTGATGCCGCACCAGGGAGCCGACACCGTGACCACCACCGACCTGCACCAGCGTGACGACGGCGAGCTGATCGAGGTCATCCTGCACGCGGCCCGGCGCGGCGACGTCGAGGCGATGACGCGCACCGCGGCCGAGGTCTCCGAGATGACCCGCAACTGGGCCGCCCACATCCCGTGGGACGACTTCGCGACCCTCGACCGGTCCGGCGCCGACGGCGAACTCGCCCAGATCGTCGCGGACCTGACGGAGATGTGGGAGCCCGCCCACCTGCGCAACCCCGTCGACCCGGACGAGGAGTACGCGCTGGACAAGAACGCCTACGACTTCTACCGCCCCGCCGGCCGGAACCTGCTCGCCCGCACCGAGGACTTCTACGGCTGGGTGCAGGCCCGCCGTCGTACGGAGACCTGGCAGTACTCCCGGGTGCTGGAGGCGGCCCCGGACAGCGTCGCCCAGATCACCAACGACCTGGGCCGGCGGACCCGGGGCATCAACTTCAACTCGCAGGACTACCTGTCGTTCAACACCCACCCGGCGATCCGAGAGGCGGCGGCCCGCGCGATGCGCGACTACGGTCCGCACAGCGCCGGCTCGCCGATGGTGCTCGGCAACACCCGGATCTCCGACGACCTCGAGGCGGCCCTCGGCGACCTGGTGCGACTCGACCACGTGACGCTCTTCCCGACCGGGTGGGCGGCGGGCTTCGGCGCGGTGGTCGGTCTGGTCCGCCAGTCCGACCACGTGCTGATCGACCGGCTCGCGCACTCCTGCCTTCAGCAGGGCGCGCGGGCGGCGACCCGCAACGTGGTGCGCTACGAGCACCTCAACGTCGAGGCGGTCCGCCAGCACCTGGTCGACATCCGGTCGCACGACACCCGCAACGGCATCCTGGTGGTCACCGACGGCCTCTTCTCGGTGGACGCCGACTGGCCGGACCTGGTGACCCTCCAGCGGGTCTGCCGGGAGCACGACGCCACCCTGCTGGTCGACGTCGCGCACGACCTCGGCTCGATGGGGCCGGGCGGTACTGGCGTGCTGGGGACGCAGAACCTGCTCGGCGAGGTCGACATCGTCATGGGCGCGTTCTCGAAGACGTTCTGCTCCAACGGCGGTTTCGTGGCGTCGAACTCCCCGGCCCTGAAGCAGTACATCAAGATGTTCGGTGGTAGCCACTTCTTCTCCAACGCGCTCTCCCCGGTGCAGACCGCGGTGGTCCGGGAGGCCACCCGGATCATCCGGTCCCCCGAGGGGGACGCGCTTCGCGCCCGGCTGTTCACCGCGATCCATGCGCTCCGCGACGAGCTGACCAACCGGGGCCTGACCTGCATGGGGGAGCCTTCGCCGATCGTCCCGCTGCTGATCGGCAACGAGAAGCTCGCCCGAACCGCGAACCGGCTGCTCTTCGACCGGGGGGTCCTCGCGTTCATGGTGGAGTTCCCGGTCACGCCGACCGGATCGTCCCGGTTCCGGCTCCAGGTGCAGGCCGGTCACGGGCCCGAGGAGGCCCGGGAGGCGGCCCGCATCATCGAGGGCGCGATCACGGACTCCCGCGCGTACCTGTCCAGCGCGTTCGGCAGCGCCCCCCGGTAGTCCGTCGGGCGGGGCACCGGGGCCGGTGGCTGCCCGGCGCCCCGCCCGGCCTCGTGGAAGCCCACCGGTGCCCACAACTGACATCGATGACGGGGCGACGGCCGGGAGTTGACCAGGTCACCCCGGTCGGGACGGCGGCCGTTCACCGCCCGTGAGCTGGGTACGCTGGTTGACCAGCCTGATCAGCGCCTGACCGGCATCAGGGCGAGTTGGGACAGCAGGAGCGAAGGAAGGGAGCTGTCATGGACAGCAGTGCCCCGGTCGTGGTGGGTGTCGACGGTTCTGCCATCGCGCTGGACGCGGTCCGCACCGCTGCTCGGGAGGCGGCCAGCCGCCGGCGCCCCCTGCGGATCGTGCACGCGTTCATCTGGCCGCTGATGCGCGTCACGGTCGATCCGGCGCCCGGCGCCCCGGCCGGTGCCGGGCTGCGCAACCAGGCCGAGCGGCACGTCGCCGAGGCGGTGGCCGAAGCTGGCAGGATCGCCCCGGAGGTGGAGGTCACCGGCGCAGTGGTCGACGGTTCGCCGGCTCCGGTGCTCCTCGCCGAGTCGCGCGACGCCTCGTTGCTGGTGCTGGGCAGCCGCGGCCTGGGCGGCTTCGCCGGGCTGCTGATCGGCTCGGCCACTGTGCAGTTGTCCGCCCGCGCGGCGTGCCCGGTGCTCGTGGTGCGCGGTGAGTCGCGCACCGACGGGCCGGTGGTGGTTGGCGTGGACGGTTCCGAATTCTCCGCCGGGGCGGTCGAGTTCGCGTTCGAGGAGGCGGCCCGCCGGGGTGTCCCGCTGGTGGCGGTGCACGCCTGGCTCTACCCGGCGCCGCTCGGCCCGGGTGACATCCTGCCGCTGGTGTACGACCTGGAGGCGCTCGCCGCGGAGGAGGAACGCGCCCTCGCCGAGTCCGTCGCCGGCTTCGCGGCGCGGTACCCGGACGTGCCGGTCCAGCAGCGGCTGACGCGGGGCTCACCGGCCGGGGTGCTGGTGGAGGAGTCGAGGACGGCCCAACTGGTGGTTGTCGGAGCCCGCGGCCGAGGCGCGCTCGCCGGCCTGCTGCTCGGCTCGGTCAGCCACGCCGTGCTCCATCACGCGCACTCTCCCGTGGCCATCCTCCACCACCGGGGAACCACCGCCGGGAGCTGATACCCCCTGCCCCGATCCAGCACCGGCGACCAGGAGCGGACACGGGCCGACGAGGCGATCGGGTCACCGCAGCGGTCGATGCCGGCCGACAGCAGTCTTGATCTGTGCGGGGTACGGAGGGATATGGCCGGGAATAATGGGATAATGGGCCAGTCAACGACGCAGGCGCACGCCTGGTACGCCGTTCCCGCCGAGCGCGTCGTCCGAGAGTTGGGCGTGGACCCCGCGACCGGCCTGTCGGCGGAGGAGGCGGCCCGCCGGTCGGAGCGCCACGGCCCGAACCGGCTGACCGAAGCGGCGCGGGAGTCGCGGTTGCGCGCGTTCCTGCGGCAGTTCCAGGATGCGTTGATCCTGATCCTGCTCGTCTCGGCGCTGGTCAGCCTGATCGTGAGCCGGGAGTGGGAGACACCGGCAGCGATCGCCGTGGTGGTGCTGTTCAACGCGACGATCGGCTTCGTTCAGGAGTCGCGGGCGGAGGCATCGCTGGAGGCGTTGCGGCGGATGCTGGTCACGACCGCGACGGTTCGCCGGGACGGGCGGCTGGTGCGGCTGGACGCCGCGCAGTTGGTGCCCGGGGATGTGATCGCGGTGGAGGCGGGCGCCCGGGTGCCCGCCGACAGCCGGTTGCTGACGTCGGCCTCGCTGGAGGTGCAGGAGTCGTCGCTGACGGGCGAGGCACAGGCGGTGGCGAAGGCGGCGGACGCGGAGATCGACGAGCGGGCCCCGTTGGGAGACCGGGCGACCGCGCTGTTCATGAACACCATGGTCACCCGGGGCCGGGGGGCGGCCGTGGTCACCGCGACCGGAATGGCGACCGAGACCGGCCGCATCGCCGGCCTGCTGCAACAGGCGAAGCCGGGACCGACGCCGTTGCAGCGACAGATCGACACGCTCGGGCGAACCCTGGCCCTCGTCGCCGGCGCGGTCATCGTGATCGTGTTCGTGCTGGGCCTGGTGCGCGGGCAGGAGTTCGGGGACCTGTTCATCAGCGCGGTCTCGCTGGCGGTGGCCGCCATCCCGGAAGGGCTGCCCGCGGTGGTGGCATTCACGCTGGCCATGGGAACCGGTCGGCTGGCCAGACGCGGCGCCATCGTCAAGCGGCTGGCATCGGTGGAGACGCTGGGAAGCACCTCGCAGATCTGCACCGACAAGACCGGCACGTTGACCCTCAACCAGATGACGGCCCGGGAGGTACTGCTGGCGGGTCGGCGGTTCACCGTCTCCGGGGAGGGTTACCGCACCGACGGACGGATCCGCACCACCGACGGTTCGCCGCTGCCCGGGACACTCGACGAAGCCTTGATCGCCATGGCGCTGTGCAACGACGCCGTGCTGCGTGACGGCGACCTGGTCGGCGACCCGACCGAGGGCGCCATGGTGGTGCTCGCCGAGAAGGGCGGCATCGACGTGGCCGGCCTGCGCCGTGAGCGCCCCCGGCTGCTGGAGATTCCGTTCGACGCCGACTACAAGTTCATGGCGACGTTCCACCGGTGGACCGACGAGCACGGCCGCGAGATGATCCGGTCCTTCGTCAAGGGCGCCCCGGACGTGCTGGCAGCCCGTGCCGACCGCCACCTCGGCGGTGCGGAGATCCTGCCCTTCGACGACGCCGCCCGGACCCGCTACGACCAGGCCAACGCGACGCTCGCCGAGCAGGGCATGCGGGTGCTGGCGGTCGGCGCGCAGGACTTTCCGGCGGAGGGGTTCGAACCCACCGATGACCCCAAGGACATGCTCGATCGGGTGGTCCTGGTCGCGCTGGTGGGGATCGTGGATCCGCCCCGGCCCGAGGCGCGACAGGCCATCGCCGAGTGCCGGGCCGCCGGTATCCGCGTCCGGATGATCACCGGGGACCACGTCGTCACGGCCGGCTCGATCGCCGCCGAACTGGGCATCCCGGGGACGGCGGTGAGCGGCACCGACCTCGATCGGATCGAGGACGACGCCGAGCTCGCCCGCCGACTCGACGACATCGGGGTGATCGCCCGGGTCTCCCCCGAACACAAGATCCGCATCGTTCGGACGTTGCAGGCCCGCGGTGACGTGGTGGCGATGACCGGCGACGGGGTCAACGACGCCCCCGCGCTGCGCAGGGCGGACATCGGTATCGCGATGGGCCGCACCGGGACCGAGGTCACCAACGAGGCCGCGACGATGGTCCTCACCGATGACAACTTCGCCACCATCGTCCGCGCCGTCCGCGAGGGCCGCGGCATCTACGACAACATCGTCAACTTCACCCGCTTCCAGGTGTCGACCGCGTTCGGTTTCGTGCTGACGTTCCTGGTCGCGTCGCTGACCGGCATCGCCGGCGGTACGCCGTTCACCGCCCTGCAGATCCTCTTCGTCAACCTCGTCATGGACGGCCCACCGGCGATGTCCATCGGCGTCGACCCGATCAGTCAGGACGCGATGAGCCGGCCACCACGGCCCGCCGGCGAGCGGATCCTCACCCGGCACCGGCTCGGGCGGATCCTGCTGGCCAGTGCGGTGATGGCCGCCGGAACCCTCGCGGTTCTGGTGCTGGCGCCCGGCCCCGAACCCGCGCCGGGGCTGGCCACCGTCGCCGGCACCATGGCCTTCGCCACCTTCGTGTTCTTCCAGGTGTTCAACCTGCTCAACGTCCGGCACTTCAGCCGCAGTGTCTTCGCCCGGGAGACACTGCGGAACCCGTCGGCGTTCATCGCCGTCGCGGTCGTCGTCGTGCTTGTGGTCCTGGTCGTCGAGATGGATCCCCTGCGCCGCTTCTTCTCCACCGTCGACCTCACCTCCGGCCAGTGGCTGGCGTGCGTGGCGGCGGGCTCCACCATCCTGATCGCCGGTGAGCTCGGCAAGGCCTGGACACGCGCCAGGCTGCGCCGCCGGAGCGCGGCCTGGGCTTCCTGACCGACTGAGCGGACACCGGGTGCACGCGATCACCCTTTGGCGAGCCGTTCGGCGAGGGCGCTGATCGCCTGCGCGCTCGCCCTCGCCTCGTTCCTACTCGAGTGAGGGTGCGAGGTGGTGGCCGGTGTCGTCGGTCGGCAGATGGTCCGGGCGGTGACGGGCGAAGGCGTCGACCTTGCCCCAGCGGCCGGGGATGTCCAGCAGCGCGATCCGTCTGAAGCCGGGTGGCAGCACGGGGTCCACGGCGAGATGGTTCTCGTGGGGGTCGATGCCGAGCATGGTCCGGATGAGCAGCATCGAGGCCCCGCTGGACCACGCCTGGGGGCTGCCGGCGGTCGGGTAGCGGACCGGGTATCGGGTGGTGTCGCGGGCGAAGCCGCCGAAGGCTTCGGGAAGCCGACCTTGGAAGTAGGCGGCGGCGTCGATGATGCCCTCGGCGATGCGGCCGGCCTCGGCGGCGAATCCGTAGCGGCGCAGACCCCAGGCGATGAACGAGTTGTCGAACGGCCACACGGTGCCGTTGTGGTATCCGAGCGGGTTGTAGCGGCGTTGCCCCTCGGCCAGGGTGCGTACCCCCCAGCCGGAGAACAGCGCCGGACTCATCAGGTGCTCGACGACCTGCCCGGCCCGCTCCGGCGGGACGATGCCGCTCCACAGCAGGTGTCCGATGTTGGAGGACAGGCTGTCGACGGGGGTGCCGTCGCGGTCGAGTGCGAGGGCGTAGTAGCCGCGGTCGTCGATCCAGAAGTCCCGGTTGAAGCGGTCCTTGAGCGCCGCCGCCTCGCGTTCCAGCCGGTCGGCCAAGGCCGGGTCACCCCAGAACGTACGGGCCAGCCGCGCCCCGCGGATCTTGGCGTCGTAGGCGTAGCCCTGCACCTCGCAGGTGGCCCTGGGGAAACCCGGCAGCCTGCCGTCGGCGTAGGAGATGCTGTCCCAGGAGTCCTTCCAGCACTGGTTCTCCAGGCCGGTGACCCGGTTGCGTCGCTCGTACCAGACGTAGCCGGTGGACGTCAGATCCGCGTACTGGTCGATCCACGCCAGGGCCGCTCGGGCCTCCTGCTCCAGCTCGATCACCAGCGCCGCGTCGCCGCTCCACCGTTCGTACTCGTCGAGCAGCACCACGAACAGCGGCGAGGCGTCCACGGTGCCGTAGTACGGCGAGTGCGGCTGTTCCTCGAAGGCGGCCGACTCGCCGTAGCGCAACTCGTGCAGGATCCGGCCGGGGTCCTCCTCCAGGACGTCGTCGGTCCGGGCGCCCTGCAACGAGGCGAGGATCCGCAGTGTCGGCGGGGTCAGCGACGGTGTGACGGGCAGGGTCTGCAGGCAGGTGAGCAGGCTGTCCCGGCCGAACAGGGTCATGAACCAGGGCAGACCGGCCGCGGGTACGGTCGCGCCACCGAGGGAGAGCGGAGCGAAGCGAAGCGCCGCCAGGTCCACCAGGCTGCGCTGGTACACCTGCTGCAGCGCGGTGTTCTCGGTGTCCAGTTGCGGGGCCGCCGCGACCCACGCGCGCACGCTCTCCGGCAGGGTGGACTCGTCCGGGCGCAGGGCTCGTACCGCGGAACGGAGGTCGACGCCGTCCGGGCGCAGCGCCCGCATGACCACCCGCAGCTGCGTCGACCACTGCTGCCCGGACCGCACCCGAGGCCTGAACCGGAGACCGCGCGGATCGAAGGTCGTCGGCTCACTCGCCGACACGGACACCTCCCGCTGGAACGTGCCGCGCCGATAGCCCAGACGCAACTCGTCCGGACCGAGGTGGGTGTAGTAACTGCCGGCCTTGTCGCGGATGTCGAACTTGATGTCGAAGATGTCGGCGAAGTCGGCCGCCACCTCCAAGCGCACGTCGAGGTCTACGTCCTGCTCGCCGTAGTTGAACACCGTCAGCGACTCGGTCAGATCCGGCCCGATCCGCCGCCGCCGGATCGCCGACACGTCAGCCTCCACGTAGTCGACCCGCCCGCCCGGCACCACGAAGAACGCCACCTCGTAGTACCGGCTGTCATCCACCGACAGCGCGGTCAACCGCTCGCCGTTGACGGTGAGCACCCATCGGGACAGGAAACGGGTGTCGGCGGCGAACAACCCGACCGGGGAGGCGGGCGAGGCGTCCACATCACCGCTGGCGTCCGACACGATGAAGGTGCTTCCGTCGATGCACGACACGGTGCCCGGGGTGTCCTCCATCGGTCACTTTCCTCCGTGGTGGGCGACTGCTCGCCGCGGTGAAGCAGGCGGCACCGGGAACAGCCGACCGATCCGCAGCGCCAGGCCGAGGTCCCCGTCGACCAGGATCTCGCCCCGCGTGATCGCGGCGAGGCCGTTCAGCTCACCCCGCGCCATCGCATCCGCCACGTCCACGGACGTGGTGATGACGGTCCCGGCGGGACCACCATCCCGCGTCACCCGCAGCCGTCCATGATCAATGTCCAGCAGCCACTGCTCCACCCGATCCCCGTCCCGGATGTCGAACCGGACGCTACCGCGCACCTTGCAGAACCGTGCGTCGTGGCCGACGTTCGTCAACCGCGTGAAGAAGGCGCTGATCGCCGTCATACGACCTCCACAGGCGCTGGTAAGGGCGCACGCCGCCTACCCAGCGCACGCGGGTCCTAACTCTCGTCGGACGGCGGGAAAGCGCGCCGCGCGACCGTGGGAGTTCGCCGCCGCGCCACGAATCGCCGCCGTCGACGAGCGAGGCGGCGAGGCGCGCCGTGCGGGGCGGTCTGCCGATGGTCGACCGCACAAGCCGGAAGGGCAGGTGGGGTGGCCGTGCACATCAAAGGTCTTCGTTTGATCTAATCCGGTCTCCGGCGCAGCCCCACCGCGACGGCCCCTCAGGGATCAAGGAGAGCTAATCATGACCGTCTCGCAGCGTGTCGCGATCGTCACCGGCGGCTCCCATGGTATCGGCCGGCGGACCGTGGAACGGTTGGCGGCGGACGGCTTCGCGGTGGTGCTCAACTACGCCACGAGCAAGGTCGAGGCGGAGCAGGCCGTGGCCGAGGTCATCGCCGCCGGCGGAGACGCCGTCGCGGTGCAGGCCGACGTCGCCGACGAGTTCGCGGTGGCCGATCTCTTCGACACCGCCGAGCGGACGTACGGCGGGATCGACGTCGTCGTGCACTCGGCCGGGATAGCGATCCACTCCCCCGTAGCCGAACTGGATCTCGCGGACCTGGACCGGGTGCACCGCACCAACGTCCGCGGCACCTTCGTGGTCGACCAGCAGGCGGCCCGCCGGGTCCGGCCAGGAGGCGCGATCATCAACATCTCCAGCACGACGCCCCGGCTGTCCCTGCCCGGCTACGCCGCCTACGCCGCGAGCAAGGCCGCGATGGACTCGATCACCCTGATCCTGGCCCGGGAGCTACGGGGACGCGACGTCACCGTGAACGCGGTCGCGCCCGGCGCCACCACCACCGCGCTCTTCCTCGAGGGCAAGGACGAGCAGGCGATCGCCCAGATGGCGGCGATGTCTCCGATGAACCGGCTCGGCGACCCGAGCGACACCGCCGACGTGGTGGCCTTCCTCGCCGGCCCGGCCCGCTGGATCAACGGCCAGGTGCTGTACGTCAACGGAGGAGCCGCCTGAACCGCCGGAGCAGGGCCGCACGCGTCGACCCGGAGCCCCGGCCTGGGCCGGAGCTCCGGACGTCGGGACCGGCGGGAACCGGTCGGCGTGGTGTTACAGGCCCACCGTCCAGCTGTTGATGTAACCGACGTCCCCGGCGGCGGCGTCCTGCACCCGCAACGTCCAGGTGCCGGCACGGACCTCACTGGCGAGGTTGACCGTGTACGTCTGGTTGATGTTGTCGGTCGATCCACCGGTCCGGTTGTGCAGGGCGTAGACCGAGCCGTCCGGCGCGACCAGGCTCACCACCAGGTCACCGATGAACGTGTGCACGATGTCCACCGCGACCGTGCTCGTCGCGCCGGCGTTGCCGGCGCAGCCGGCGATCGCGATGGTGCTGCTCACCGTGCTGTTGTCCGAGATCGTCACGTCCGTGCCGTTGGTGCCGTTGCAATCCGGGGTCACGAGGCCGTCGAGCTTGAGCGCCCAGCTGTTGAGGTAGCCGACGTCCCCGGAGGCCGCGTCCTGCACCCGCAGCCGCCAGGTGCCGTTGCTGGTCTCGCTGGAGAGGTTGACCGGGTAGGTCTGGTTGATGTTGTCGGTCGAACCACCGGTCCGGTTGTGCAGGGCGTAGACCGAGCCGTCCGGCGCGACCAGGCTCACCACCAGGTCACCGATGAACGTGTGCACGATGTCCACCGCGACCGTGCTGGCCGCCGAGGCGGGGCCGGCGCAGCCGGAGATGGTGACCGAGCTCTCCACCGTGCTGTTGTCCGAGATCGACACGTCCGTGCCGTTGGTCTGCGAGCAGCCCGGCGGGCCGTTGACCGTCAGCGCGTACGAGGTGCTCTGCGTGGTCTCCGGGCCGGCGCCCCTGATGGTCACGGAGTAGGTGCCCGGCACCGCCGTGCCTGCGGTGCTGAGCATCAGGGTCGCCGAGCCGCCCGAGGTGACCGACGACGGGCTGAAGCTCGCGGTGACGCCGGCGGGCAGGCCGGAAGCGGTCAGGGCCACCGTCTGCGGGCTGCCGATCGTCGTGGTCGTGCTGACCGTCGCGGTGAGCGAGCCGCCCGGGTTGACCGCCCCGGCGGCCGGCGCGACCGCGATGCTGAAGTCCTGGGTCGGCGGAATGATGTTGCCGGTGTAGAGCAGCTTGTTCGGCGAGCCGGTGCCACCGCCGGTCACCACGTCGCTGGTGGCGTCGTTGTACAGCTTGTCGCGTACCTGCTGGGGGGTGTACGACGGGTTGGCGGCGAGCACCAGCGCGGCGGCGCCGGTGACGTGCGGGGCCGCCATCGACGTGCCGCTGATCGTGTTGGTCGCGGTGTCGCTGGTGTTCCAGGCCGAGGTGATCGACGATCCGGGGGCGAAGATGTCCAGGCAGGTGCCGTAGTTGGAGTAGCTTGCCTTGGCGTCGGTGGAGGTGGTGGCGCCGACGGTGATCGCGGTCGGGGTGCTGGCCGGCGACTTGGTGCACGCGTCGGTGCTCTCGTTGCCGGCCGCGACGCCGTAGCTGACGCCGTCGGCGATCGAGGCGGCGACCGCGTCGTTCAACGCCTGGTCGACGGGACCACCGAGGCTCATGTTCGCCACCGCCAGTTCGCCCGGGTCGTGGTCCCCGGTCACCCAGTCGATGCCCGAGATGACCTGTGCGTAGGTGCCGCTGCCGGCGTTGTCCAGCACCCGCACCCCGACCAGGGTGACACCCTTGGCCACCCCGTGGGCGGTGCCGCCGACGGTACCGGCCACGTGCGTACCGTGCCCGTTGCCGTCGTCGGCGCTGCCACCGTCGATGGCGTCGAACCCGGTGACCGCCCGGCCGCCCAGGTCACTGTGGGTGAACCGGATACCGGTGTCGATGATGTACGCCCGTACCCCCGCGCCGTTGCTCGGGTAGGTGAAGGTGTTGTTCAGCGGGAGGTTGCGCTGGTCGATGCGGTCCAGCCCCCAGGACGGGGTGGGCGTCTGGGTGCCCGCGATCGACACGGCGTGGTTCTGCTCGACGTACTTGACCGCCGGGTCGGCGGCGAGTCGACGGGCCTGCTGCGCCGACAGTCGCGCCTCGAAACCACGCACAGTGTTCTGGTACGTCCGGGCCACTGTGCCACCGTGCCGGGCGGCGAGGTCCCTGGCACTCTCGACGACCAGGGAACGGGTCACCGCGGTGTCCCTGAAGACCACGATGTACGAGTCGGCGACGGCGGTGGCACCACCCGCATGGAGGATCTCCCCCTCCGCCGGCGCCGCCATCGCCGGTGTCCCGAAGGCCACCGCGGTGGTGGCCGCGGTGGCCGCCAGTCCAAGGCGCCAACGGCGCCGAGACGATCGTGTCATCTTTTCCAGCCTCCATCCGATCCCCGGTCGACACGCTTGTGACACATCGACCGACGACTCTGCATCTGCCTGACACAGATGCTAGGGCCAAGAGGCATCGATGTTTAGGCATGTGATTCGGACTCGCATTGCCGTACGCTGTCCTCCGATCACAGAAATCCTGGATGGCCGATCGGAGTGCGTACCGTTACGGCTCATGAGGGCCGTGCCCGCAGGACTGTGGACCACTGATGATGCGGGCCGGCGCGGCGCGACAGTGCATGCCGAACTCGCACTGGATCCGGGATCGGCCAGCCTTCACTGCCCGAGGCAAATAATGGACGTTCGGCAAAGGCATGATTGCCGAGCCATTACGCGGCAGCCGCGCGATCTGCATCCTCCGGGCGAACTACGGCACCAGGACGATGCGCTCGTCCGTCTCGGCGGTCCACGCCTGCGAGATCTCCGCGAGTGGGATGCGCCGGGCCCGCACCTCGATCGCGCCCTCGGCCACCGCGGTGGCCAGCTCCGGCAGCTCTCGAATGAAGTCGCGGGGGGAGACGGAGCCGATGCCGCTGCCGATGATCTGCAGCTGGGCGCCGCGCAGGGCAGCGGACGGGACCAGTGCGAGATCGCCGGCGATCGACCCGATCTCGATCCAGATCAGCGGGACGCTGCGGTCGGTGCGAGCGGTGAGCAGACGCATCATGGCCCGGCCGGTGGGTTCGCCCCAGACGTAGTCGAGAACGACATCGACGTCGGCCGCCTGCTCGATCTGGTCGAACGTGATCACCTCGTCGGCACCGAGCGCGGGCAGGGTGGCCAGGCGCGCGGCGTCGCGGCCGGCGGCGATCACCTCGGAGGCGCCGAATCGCTTGGCGATCTGGATAGCCATCCGTCCGGCGCTGCCGGTGGCACCGAGCACGAGGACCCGCTGCCCCTTCGGGAAGTTGATGCGGCGGCGCAGCGCGACCCATGAGGACATCCCGGGGTTCATCGCGGCGGCGATCTGCACGGGATCGATGTTGTCCGGCAGGAGAACGCTGCGGCGCGGGTCGATCACGGTTCGATCGGCGAACGTGCCCAGGGCCGTGTCGTCCAGCGCCGCATAGCGAAGCCGCCCCTGGTCGTCGCGCACGACGCCGTCGACGCCGGGCACGAGCGGCAGTACGCCGCTGCTGGAGTAGTGCGAACCGTCGGCCTTTGCCCTCGTCAGGTGGTGCAGTCCGGCCGCGAGAACCTCCACGACCATTTCATTTTCGCCGGTGGCGACCGGTTCGGGGTGCTCACCGTAGATCGGCGGGGTGTTGAGGGCGGTGATGACAGCGGCGTGCATGCGATCCTCCTAGGTCGTTGGCATTACCAACAAGTGCGATAATGGTTGGTAATACAAACGATGTCAAGGGCGGATGCCGTACCACTCGATCGGTGCCGACCTTCCGAGTCACCGCGAGCGAGGGCGGCGGTTGTGATCGGGGTGGCGGCGGGGGCGCCGTGCGGCGATGCCACAAGGAGGGAAGCCGCGGCCGGAGGGCCGACGACGTCGCCGAGGGGGTCCGGGTCGATGGTGCCAGGTCCGGCCGGAGGATCGCCGCCAGGCGGATGCCGTCGCCAGGGCGGCGACAAGCACGATGACCTCCGCTGGGTAGTTCGTCTTACCAACTTTCGACACTTTGGTTGGCATTGCGAACCATGTCAACTAGCATGCGGGCATGACTACCGACGGGCCGGCCGGCGCCTCCGCGGACCCTCTCGTGGACGCCCTCGTCCGCAACGCCTTTCAGGTGATGGGCGTGCTCACCCGGGTCGGCGCCGAGCACGACCTGTCGTTGACGCAGCTGCGGGTCTTCGGCCTGCTGCGCGATCGCAGGCCGCGGATGACCGAGTTGGCCACGTTCCTCGGCCTGGACAAGTCGACGATGTCCGGCTTGATCGACCGTGCCGAGCGCCGTGGGCTGCTCGCACGTGGCAAGAGCGCCGAGGACCGCCGAGCCGTTGACGTTTTCCTCACCGCGGCCGGACTTGAACTGACCGAGCGGCTTTACGACGAGGTCAGGGCCGCGCTGCTGCCGGCAACCGGCCGTCTGGACCCGGAACAGCGCCGTCGGCTCACCGACCTGATCGAACCGGTCCTCGATCCTGTCACTGGCGCCGGGGAGCCATCGCCGAGAATCCCGGCACGCCGCGCCTGACCCCAGGACCAGGGCCGCGGCCTCGGCCTCGTCGACGGTGAAGTCAAGGTGGAGCTGCTGCGGCACGCCTTGGTCGGGCCAGGTCGGTGGCCTCCGCGTCGGTCTTGCGCTCGAACAGCTTTTCCCGGGGCTCTCCGGCGGCGTCGGCGTAGCGCACCCGCCAGCCTTCGTTGTCGAAAGCTCGGCTGCGATGCAACCCCGCCGGGAGTGCGCTCCGTCGTGCGAGTGGAAGCGATGGAGAGGAGCAGCGTGAAGAAGTCCGAGGAGGACGACTTTCGGGCGTTCGTCGGTGCTCGCATGGACCAGTGGCGGCGCGCGGCGTACCTGCTGTGTCATGACTGGCACGGCGCGGACGATCTGGTGTCGATCGTCGTGGGCAAGCTCTACCGGCACTGGCGCAAGGTGACCTCGGCCGACAACCCGGACGCGTACGCCCAGCGGGTGTTGACGAGGTCCTGGCTGGACGAGCGCCGCCGGCCCTGGCGGCGGGAGCAGTCAGTGGAAGATCCACCGGAGACCGGCTGGACGCACCCGGACCGGGTCGACGACCGGGATCAGCTGACAGGGTTGCTGGCGCAGCTGGCGCCGCGGCAGCGAGCAGTCGTTGTGCTGCGCTTTTACCTCGACCACTCCGTCGAGGACACCGCGGGCCTGCTGGGCGTCTCCGCGGGAACGGTCAAAAGTCAGTCGGCGCGGGGGCTCGAGACGCTACGCACCCTGGCGTACTCATCTGGGGGCATCGCATGAATCAGCAGATCTTCGACGAGCACATCGGGACCGCACCGCCGTCGACGGTCGACGTCGACCGGATCATCCAACGCCAGCGGCGCGGGAGCCTGCTGCGCCGCTTGGCGGGAGGTGGCACCGCCTTGGCGGCGACCGGCCTCGCGATCTCGGTCGGCGTCGCCCTGAGCGGGGGCACCCAGCCTCAGCCTGGGCCGTCGGCGGCGGCTCCCGCCAGATCGGCACCCGCCGTTCCCTCGGCGTCCCCCTCGGGTCTACGGCTCGACACCAGCAATCCGAAGGCGATCCAGCAGACCCTCAGCCGGCTGCGGGTGGTACTCGAAAGGGAAGTCGCCGGGGCAGCGCCCGACGTCCGATGGATCTACATGCCCGACGTCCCAGGTGAGAGGCGCCTCCCGGACGGTCATCCGGCAATGTACGCCGAGCGGAATCCGGTCGGGTGGGCCGCCCGATCCGGTGTGGCCCGCCACGGCAAGAAAGCCGGCTTGTACATGTGGGTCCGGCCGGACAACTGCGGCTCGCAGGGCGGCGGCGGCCTTGATCCGGACGGTCCGCTCCCGCGCAGGAGCAGTCCACAGGCCGGCGGCGGCCCGCGCGTCTGCTCGTACATGCTCGAGTGCGAGCACGGCACGAAAGCCGGCGCCTGCCAGGCGTCGACGACCGGGGGCCTCGATGTGGTGGAGAGGACCGAAACCAGCCCGGCGAAGAACGGCAAGCTGTACCGCTTCTACCAGGTGCAGGTCAAGCTTCCGCAGGGCTACTACCTGCGCTTGTCGGCGGTGAACTACTTCGGGGGCGACGGCAGCGGGGTCACCAGCGAGACTCCGCTGCTGACCAAGGCCGAGCTGCGCACGGCCGCGACGGCCATCGCCGCCCAAGTCGTCAACTGACACCCACACAGATGGTCCCGGATGTTGTCCCTTCACTCGCAGGCTTGAGGACACCGTCCGGGATCGCTCCCGACCACGCCGGAAAGCCGGCGGTCGTCTGTGTCGGGTTCGACGCGGAGTCCCGGTGCTTCCTCGGCGCGCCCGGCTCAGCCTCGGCCTCTCCCGCCGAGCCCTCCGCGAGGGCTGAGCGTCCCGCCGGACCGCGGTCGACAGCACCCCGACCGGCAAGCTCGTCGCCCTCGGCGCGGAAACGCCGGTGTGCCTTCTCGACGCCAATCAATAGAATCAGCGGCGGCAGGTGACGGCGACACCACGGGGGTCGGAGATGGGGCCGGTAGCGCGACCCGGGGACGAGCGGGTCGACACGGGCCGCGCGGCCGGTGGCCGGCTGTCCCTGGCCGGCGACGCCCGGTCGGGGTCGGTCGACCGGGCCGGCGGGCGGTAGCCCCATGATGTCGGCGCCCCCGCAGCCGGCTATGCCAGCGGAGCCGCCGCCCGCGCACCAGCGGCTGTCGAACGCGGGTACCCTCCCGCGGTTCGTCCTGTTGATCGTCCTCTTCGTGGGGATCGCCGCGGTCATCACGGCCAACCTCATCAGGGCGCGCACCGACCCGAACGGCGTACGGGTCGGCTGCGGGCTCGCGGCCGGAGGCGATCCGGGCCTGAGCGACCTCGACGTGAGCTTGCGGACGGTCGACCAGCAGTCCGCGTTCGAGACCTGCGTGGACCGCTTCGTGCCGGCCCCGGCGTGGTGGTGGAATCCTGCGGCGCTGCTGCTGCTGGTGGTCTGCGCGGCGGTGCTGTACTGGGTGCTGCCGATGTGGAAGGGGCGGCGGGGCCGGGTCGTGCCGGTCGAGCAGGTCGACGGCGACGGCGGACTGACGGCCACCCTGGCCGAGTTGGTTGCCGTGGCCGGGTTGCGCCGCCCACCCCGCTTCGTCATCGTTCCCGCCGTGCCGACCACCGGCGCTGTGGTCTTCGGCCGACTGCGCCGTTACACCGTCTGCCTGGACGGTGGCCTGGTCGCCCAGCGCCACCGTGAGCCCGAGGGCTTCCGGGCGGTGGTGTTGCACGAGTTGGCGCACCTGCACAACCGCGACGTCGACATCACGTACGCGACCGTCTCGCTGTGGCGGATCCTGCTGGGGGTGGTCGTCCCCCTCGACCTGGCGTACATCGCGGCCGTGAGCCTGCCGGACACGGCCGGCTCGTACATGGCGACGCGGGAACAGTCCCGGGTGGCGCACCACGTGGCGATGCTGGCCGTCACGATCGTCCTGGTCTACCTGGCGCGCGCGGACATCCTGCGTACCCGTGAGTTCCACGCCGACCTCACGGCCCGGCGCTGGGGCGCGGACGTACGACTCTGGGAGGCCGCCGCCGGGCCGGAGGTGACAGAGCGGGCCGCCTCCCCCCGGTTCGCCACGAGGCGGCTGGTGGCCGCCGGGGCCTCGCTCTGGCACACCCATCCGAGCTGGGAGCAGCGGCTCAGGTCGTTGGCCGATCCGGGGGCGTTGTTCACGCCACGGGCGCTGCCCTTCTTCCTGACGGGCGCGACGGCGACGATCGCCGCCACCAGGATGCCGGCGCTGCTGTCCCTGCTGGGGGTCACCGGCAGTTGGGAGAGCTGGACCGTGGCGGTGGTCGTCGCGGTCCTGGTCACCACGACCACCGGGCTGCTGCTCTGGCCGGCCGTGACCCACGCGGCGCTCACCACCGGCCCGGCACCGTCCGGGCTACCGGCCGGCTGCTGGCTGGGGGTCGGCCTGGTCGTGGGTGAGCTGGCGGTCGGTCGCACCGGCAGCGTCTGGGACCTGTTCCCCGAGCAGCCCGTCTTCCTGGTGCTGCCCGTGCTCGCGGGGCTCGCGGCCGTCTGGTGGACGGAGGAGTACGCCCAGGTCTCGGCCGCCGGGACGACGGGTGCGCGACGACGCTGGCCGCTGCTGGTGGGGCTCGGCGTGAGCTGTTTCGTGCTGGCCCTGTGGTGGCGATGGTGGGAGGCCCAGGGCACCATCCTCGCGGGCGGTCTCCTGTCCTTCAGCGGCGATCTCGTCGACGCACACGAGCAGAGCCTGACCGGCGGCCACGGGTTCGAGGGACCGCTGCTGGCCTCCGCTCCCGGGCTACCGGTGCTGCTGGCCCTGAGCAGGAGCCCGGAGCTGCTCTGGACCACCGGGGCACTCTGGGTCCTCCCGTTCCTGGCCTGGCTCCCCCGCGCCACCGGCCCCGCCCGGCCGCGGCCGGTGCTGTCCGCCGCCGGGATCGGTGCGCTCTGTGCCACGGTGGCGGCGGTGGCGGCAACCGCCGCCCTGCGGGTGTGGTCGCCGGTGATCGCCGGTCGGGAACAGACCCACCTCGTCGCCTACGTGACGTGGCTCATGGTCGTGGTCATCGGTGTCATGTGGCTGGCGGCCGGGGTGACCGCCGCGCTGGCGGACCGCTGCCCGCTGATCCAGGCCCTGGTCGTGGCGGGAGCCACCGGGCTGGCCGGGCTGGTCACCACCGCCGCGCTGGCCTCGGTCGACGGTTGCGTCCGTCCGCTCACGATCCTGGCGTCGTCGTGCCGGCCCGATCCCCTGGGCAGCTGGTCGTTGTTGACGTTGCTTGCTCCGACGACGTTGGGCCTGGGTGTGTTCCTCGCCGTCGCGGTCGCCGCCGTCGGCACGCTGGCAGGCAGGACGCTCCGCCGGTTCCGCGCCCGTGCCGCGGTCGCCCGGCGGGCCGGGGACGACTCCCCCGCCCCGGTCCACCACAGCCGGCTGGCACCGCGCCGGGCGTCGGTGGTGGTGCCGTGTCTGTTGATGACGGCGTTGACCGTCGCCGTTACCGTGGCCGACCTCCGGTCACCTGCCTCGACGCCCACCGCCTCCGCCGCGCTGGCTCCCGTGCTCAGTGCGCAGGCCACCTCACCCACGGTGCGGGCGGCGCAGGTGCACGCCTGGCGGGCGCTCGGCGGGGACGAGCGGGCCGACGAGGTCCTGACCGGCCTGCTGGATCTGCTGCGGCGGCTCGATCAGCTCACCGCCGCCGGGTCGGACCGGGCACTGACCGACTGGGCGTTCATCGACACCGAGGTACGGCCCCGCTGCGTCGACCTCTCCGAACGGGTCGCCGGCGCCCGCCGGTACTTCCGCTATCCCGACCCGCAGGGCCAGGCTGCCTGGAATGCCCTGCTGACCAGGGCGGAGCGGGCGGGCGGCGCCTGTGACCTCGCCATCGGGCAACGGGACCGGGGCGGGTACCTCACGGCGATCCGACAGCTGCTGTCGCTCGGGCGGGACGTGCCCGACATGGGAAAGGCGATCTTCCGCTGAGCCTGCCGCCCGGCCGGGAGACGCCGTCGCGCATCGGCTCGCGGCTGTCGGCCGACCACGGTCACCGGGCCCTGAGCCGGTCGACGCGCGGACCGTCCTGACGTCCGGTCAACGAGGGCCCGGCATGAGTGGCAGGACCATCCCCGCCCGCTTGACGGAACGTAGGGCAACGGCGATGTCCGCGTGTTGCAGGCCGGGCAGCTGGCCGATGGTGCCGGACAGGAACTCGTAGAGCGCGGCGTCATTCTCCAGCGCGACCTCGCCGCACAGGTTCCGGTCCCCGGTCGTTGCGGCGATCATGAGGACGGCGGGGTGCGCGGCGAGCAGTTCACCGGCCTGCCCGAGCTGGGTGGGGTTGATGCTGAGGAAGATGAACGCGTTCACCGTGAGCCCGACCACGCTGGGCTCGACAACCGTCCGCATGCGCAGGAATCCGGCCGCCATCATCGCCTCGGCCCGCCGCCGTACGGTGGCAGGGCTCGCGCCGCACCGTTCGGCCATCTGCTGCCAACCCTGGCGGCCGTCCTTGACGAGGCTGGCGACGATCATCTCGTCGAGCGGGCTGAGCCGCTGCGGCGCCTCGACGAGCGACTGCTCGTCCCATCGGTCCGTCCGTTGCGCCCGCAGCCTGTCGACCACCTCCGCCGGCAGCAGGCTCGGGCTCCAGTTGTGTGGGGTGGCAAACCTGCGGATCACCTGGTTGCTCCAGACGGCGAGGACGCCGTCCAGGCCCGGCAGCTGCTTGAACATGAGCTGGAGCAGGTGCTCGTTGGAGGTGTAGGAAACCTCGGCCAGGCAGTCTACGCTGCCGGTGAGCAGCTTGACCGATCCGCATTCCTCCCACCGGGCCAGGTGTTCGGCCGAGCGGCTGGCGGCGTCCGGGCGGCAGCGCAGCCGGACGAACAGCGATCGCGCCCGGCGGGTCGCCTCGCCGTCCATGACGCCGATGACCCGGACCGCTCCGCTGCGGAGAAGTCGCGGGATCCGCCGGGACACGGTCGCCTCCGAGGTGAACACCGCCTCGCCGATCTGCGCGTGGGTGGCTCGCGGGTGAGCGAGCAGGGCGCCGACGATCCGGCGGTCGAGTTCGTCCAAGGATCCGTCGATACCGTCACCTGAGCGGTTCTTCATACCGGAATCTTGCATCTCACACCACGATCTTGACAATCTGCCTCGTGCCTCCGGCAGACTCTCGTCCACGGCTACCAAGGGGTTGAGGAGGCAGAAGGTGGCGCATCCCATCAGGCGCTCGAACGCGGCCAGAGGCATCGCGGCGGGTACGGTTGCACTGCTCGCGGCGGCTGCGCTGCCGGCGGCTACGGCGTCGGCGTCGTCCGACACGGCGAAGAGCCCGACGCGGCCCGCGCAGCACGTGATCATGTTCGACTTCGACGGGTTCGACCCCCGTTTCCTTGAGGGGCGCTACGCCGACCTGGCGGAACTGCCCAACATCCGGGCACTGATCGAGAATGGCGCCCACGGCGTCGCGGACGGGTCGTACTCGTCGTATTCCAACTCGTCCCGGACGACGACGGCGACCGGCGCGTACCCCGCCGTGCACCGCAACACCGGCTACTACTACAACCACGAAACCAACCGTGGCGTCTCCCAGGAGCGGTACATCGAGCCCGGCGTCGAGACGATCGCCCACTCGCTGAAGCGGCAGGGCCGCACCTCGGCCTACCTGCAGTGGTACGCGGTGCAGAACTACGGCGCCACGTACGGTGACCCCGCCGCGCTCTACACCCAGCCGGGCGGAAACTGCGAGACCCGCGCCGATCAGGCGATCGCGCTGCTGCGTGGCGAGCCCGTCAACTCCGGCGGCACGATGGTGGACCCGGCCGCGATCCCGGACCTGATCACCGTTTACTGCGACGACGTCGACGGCGCGCTGCACGACGACGGATTCGCCGACCCCGACCTTCCGGCCGCCCTGGCCCGGGTGGACGCCCAGATCGGGCGGGTCCGCGACGCCGCCCGCGAGGCCGGCATCCTGGACCGGACGGCCTTCCTCGTCACCGCCGACCACGGTGCCCGGGAGTGGACCGTTCCGCTGCTGCCCGAGGTGCTCGACCGGCTGTCCGTGACGGGCCTCAAGGTCCAGGTCATCTCCTCCTCGGGCGGCGTACCGGACCCGACGAGCGAGATCGTCATCGTGGCCTCCCCGCGTACCGCCGACATCACCCTGAGCGGCAGGGCGGACACCGCGAAGAACGCGCGCCGGATTGCCAAGATCATTAAGGGCATCCCGGGGATCGCGGCTGTCCATGACGAGCGGGACCTGCGCCGGATGAACGCCAGCGACAAGCTCGGTGACCTCGTCGTGGAGCCGGTCGAGCCGTACCACCTGTCCACGCTCACCGACGGCGCCCCGCGCGCCTCGCACGGCGCCCTGCCGGAGTCGCACGTCCCGATGGTGCTCTCCGGCGCCGGGATCCGTCGCGACGTCCCACTGCGCAACGTCGGCCTGGTCGACGTGGCCGCCACCATCAGCGCACTGCTCGGCGTGCAGCCGCCGGCCACCTCGCAGGGGCACGTCATGCGCGGGGCCATCGAGCGGTCCTGATCGTCACCACACGCACATCAAGGAAAGGCACGACATGACCCACCTGACCAAGCGCCGGTTCGCGGCGGCGATCGCCGCCGCGACCGCGCTCACCACCCTCGCCGCCTGCGGCGGATCGGGCGAGTCGGAGGCGGAGAAGGCCAAAGAGATCACCTTCTGGACGCCGCAGACGACCCCGCAGCGGGTCGCCGCGCAGGAGAAGGTCGCGGCCCGGTTCACCGAGAAGACCGGCATCGCAGTGAAGGTCGTTCCGCTCAGCGAGACCGACCAGAAGCAGTCCCTGGCGACCGGTGCCGCCTCCGGGGACGTACCGGACGTGATGTTGCACGGCGCCACGACGACGGCCGCCTGGCGGTCCCAGGGGCTGCTGAACACGAAGGCCGCCGAGGAGGTCGTCCAGGAGCTCGGCGCCGAGACGTTCAACGCGAACGCCCTGAAGGCGTTCAGCCTGGACGGCAAGGTCGGCGCCGTGCCGAGCGACGGCTGGGTGCACCTCCTGGTGTACCGCAAGGACCTCCTCCAGGCCGCCAACGTCAAGGTGCCCGCCAGCCTCGAGGAGGTGGCGAAGGCCGCCACCACGATGAAGGCGACCGGGGTGACCGGCATCGCCATGGGCACCCAGGCCGGCACCCCCTCCGGCACCGAGGGCATCTACTCCATGTTCCAGAGCGCGGGCTGCCAGCTCGTGCAGGACGGCAACGTCAAGATCGACTCGCCCGAGTGCACCCGGGCGGCTGAGCAGTTCAAGGTCCTGCGCGACTCGAGCGCGCAGGGTGACTTCGACGTGACCAGCGCGCGGGCGGCGTACCTCGCCGGCAAGGCCTCGATGCTGCTCTTCTCGACCCACATCCTCGACGAGCTGGCCGGCCTGGACAAGGCCAACCCGCCGACGTGCTCGCAGTGCAAGGCCGACCCGGCGTTCCTCTCGAAGAACTCCGGCTTCATCACCGTGCTCGACCGGAACCACCCGGCGCAGTACGGCGCCACGCTCGGCTACGGCATCCCCGAGGGCGCCAACACCGCCGGGGCGAAGGAATTCATCAAGTTCATGATGGAGGAGGGCTACTCGGACACGCTCGCCTCGGCGACCGAGGGCCGGATCCCGCTGCGCAACGGGACCAAGGCCGACCCGAACGCCTACCTCGACGCGTGGGGCAAGCTCGGCATCGGACCGGAGGCCAAGAGCTCCGTCGCCGAGCTGTACGGCCCGGAGATGGTCACCCAGATCCGCGACGGCGTCAACGCCGTGAGCCTGTGGGGCATGGGCACGAAGGACTCGCCCCTGGCCGGGGCGGTCACCGCGGAGAACGTGCTCGCGCAGTTCCTTGAGCGCCTCTACGGCGGGGAGTCGCCGGCGCAGGTGACGAAGGGGATGGCCGAGGAGGTCAAGAAGGTCCAGGCCGGCCTGTGAGCACGCCCTCAGGCCGGTTCTCCCGCTGGGAGCGGCTCAGCCGCTCCCAGCGGGAGAACCTGAACGGCCAACTGCTCACCGGCCCGACCCTGCTGCTGATCGCCCTGGTCGTTCTGCTCCCCTTCCTCCTGGTCCTCGTCTTCGGGTTCTCCGACACGAGACTGATCGACATCCCCCGGTTGTCGCCCTCCACCATCGAGTGGACGTTCGACAACATCGTCGACGCCTGGCGGTCGGAGGCGTTCTGGGGGGCGCTCTGGACCACCGTCATCTACGCGACCCTGACCACGATCGGGTCCATCGGCGTCGGCCTCGCCCTCGCCCTCGCCCTGCGCCGCCCCTTCCGCGGCCAGGGGATCGTCCGCGCGCTGCTGCTGATCCCGTACGTGCTGCCGGTCGTCGCGGCGGCCATGATCTGGCGGACGATGCTCAACCCGCAGTACGGCATCGTCAACGCGATCGGTCAGGAATACCTCGGCTGGCAGAATCCCGTCGGCTTCCTCAGCACCACCTCGACCGACGTGGCGGGCCTGCCCGTCCCGGTGTCGCTGCTCGTCGTCATCGCCTTCGAGATCTGGAAGTCGTTCCCGCTCGCCTTCCTCTTCGTCACCGCGCGACTGCAGAACGTGCCGGGCGGGATCGAGGAGGCCTCGGCGCTGGACGGAGCCTCCCGGTGGCAGAACCTGCGGCACATCATCCTCCCCCAGTTGCGGGGGGTGCTCCTGCTGTTGCTGCTGATCCGGTTCATCTGGTCGTTCCAGAACTTCAACGACGTCTACCTGTTGACCGAGGGCGCCGGCGGCACCCAGGTCATGGCGATCAAGGTCTACACCGAGCTGGTCACCCGGTCCGACATCGGCAGCGCCGCGGCCTACGGACTGTTGATGTCGCTGGTTCTCTGCGTGCTGCTGGCCGGCTACGTCCTGCTCTCCCGGCGGAAGGAGGCGTTGTGAGTTCAGCCATGCGGCCCTCGCGCCCGGTCAACGTCCTGCGGTGGACGCTCATCGCCGTCGCGCTCCTCTGCGCGGTGGGGCCCGTGCTCTACGGGGTGCTGCTGTCGCTGCGCCCGTACTCCGCGGTGCTGCTGGAACCTCTCGACATCGTTCCCGGTCTCGGCGAGATCGACCTGTCCAGCTACGTCACGGCGATGAAGGACGAGTCGGCGGGCGGCTTCGGGCTCGGCCGGTTCGTGCTCAACTCCCTCATGGTCGCCCTCGCCACCGTCGTGGTGTCGATCGTCGCATGCATCTTCGGGGCGTACGCCGTCGCGCGACTGCGCTACCGGGGCCGCCGGTTCACGAGCGGGATCATCCTCGCCGTCTACCTGTTCCCGGGCATCGTGCTCGCGGTGCCGAAGTTCGTCATCCTGAGCCGGTTGGGACTCTCCAGGTCGCTCGTCGGGCTGCTCGTCGTCTACGTCGCCGCCACCGTCCCCGTCGCGCTGTACATGATGCGCAACTACTTCCTCGCCCTGCCGGAGAGCGTCGAGGAGGCGGCGCTGCTCGACGGGTGCTCGTTGCCGACGATGCTGCGCAGGGTCGTGCTGCCGATCGCGCTGCCCGGCGTCGTGGCGACCGCCATCTACGTCTTCATGATCGCCTGGAACGAGTACTTCTACGCGTTGCTGTTCCTCGTCCAGGACCGGTCACGATGGACGGCTCCGCTCGGTCTCGCCCAGCTCACCGACTTCCAGGTGCCGGTGACCGTGCTGCTGGCCGGCTCCATCGCGGTGACCGTGCCGGTCATCGCCATCTTCTTCCTCGCCCAGCGCTACATGGTCGCCGGCCTGACGGCGGGGGCGGACAAGTGAACACCGAAAGGATGATCGACGTGACAGGCCCTGTGACACCGGGATCGGGTCCAGTGCGACTGCTCGTACTCGGCGCGGGAGGACGCGGCGCCCACGCGTACGCCACGTGGTGCCTGGAGCACCCCGAGGCCGCTCGGGTCGTCGCGGTCGCCGAGCCCGACGCGGAGCGCCGCGACCGGCTGGGTGACGCGCACGCCATCCCGGCCGCCCAACGGTTCACCGACTGGCCGCAGGCCCTTGCGGCGCGTGGGCCGTGGGACGCCGTCATCGTCGCGACACCAGACCGTGATCACGTCGATCCCACCCTCCGCGCTCTCGAACTGGGCCACCACGTCCTGCTCGAGAAGCCCATCGCGCCGACGGCCGAGGAGCTGAACAGGCTGACGGCCGCGGCCCGCGACAGCCCCGGCACGGTGACCGTCGCCCACGTGCTGCGCTACACCCCGTTCTTCGGCACCCTGCGCCGCCTGCTCGACGAGGGCCGGATCGGCGAACTGCAGGGCATCTCGCACATCGAGAACATCGCGTACTGGCACTTCGCGCACAGCTACGTACGCGGCAACTGGCACCGTGCCGACCAGTCGAACCCGATGCTGCTGGCGAAGGCATGCCACGACATCGACATCCTCCGGTGGCTGGTCGGGTCCCCGTGCACGTCGGTCGCCTCATTCGGCGAACGCCGCCACTTCCGGATCGAGCACGCGCCGAAGGGTTCGACCGAACGCTGCATCGACGGCTGCGCGGTCGCCGACACCTGTCCCTACAACGCCGAACGCCTGTACGTCGACCAGCTCGCCGCCGTCAACGGGCCGCCCGTCACGGTCGTCACCAACGACACGAGCGTGGCCGGCCGCCGGCACGCCCTGCGGGTGACCGACTACGGGCGGTGCGTCTACCGGATGGACAACGACGTCGTCGACCACCAGACGGCGGCGCTGCGGTTCGGCAACGGCGTCACGGCGTCGCTGGTGGTCTCGGCGTTCACCGCATGGAACACCCGGACGATCACGTTGATGGGCAGCCATGGACAGATCACCGCGGACATGCGCACGGGCCGGATCAACCTGACGCCCTTCGTCGAGACGCCACCCAGCCTGGAGGACCACCGGGCCGACGAGACGTTCCAGGTCGACGCCGGTGACCAAGGGGGCGTCAACGATGTCACCGAGGCCTTCACCGGACACGGGGGCGGAGACGCCGGGCTGATGAAGGACTTCACCGAGCGCGTCCGGCGCGCGCTGGCCGGCGAGGATGTCGAGGCGGCGCCGAGCTCGTTGGAGGAGAGCGTGGAGAGCCACTTCGTCGCCTTCGCCGCCGAGCGGTCGCGGCTGAACCACACCCTCGAGGAGCTGTGAGGGTGGACGAGGTTCGCGCTCTCGTGGCCCGCGTCGCCGGCACCGCCGACGACGTACGGGTGGAGAGGGTTCCCGCCGGCGAGGACGCCGCCGTCGCCGGGTACGAGTGCCGCGACGGCGTCCTCACCCTGCGCGGGTCGGACGCCGTCGCGGCGGCGTCCGCGTTCTCGCAATACCTCAAGGCGCACGCCGGCCGCCAGGTGACCTGGGAACAGCCACGGCTCGACCCCCGGCCGCAGCCGTGGCCGGAGGCACCCGCGACCCGACTGGCCAGCCCGTTCCCGGTCCGCTACTACCTCAACGCCGTGACCTACGGCTACTCGGCGGCGTACTGGGACTGGGACCGCTGGGAGCAGGAGATCGACTGGATGGCGCTGCACGGCGTCACCCACCCGCTCATGCAGGTCGGCCACGAGGCGGTGCTGGCGGAGATGTTCCGGCGCGCCGGGCTCGACGCGGCCCGGATCGACGAGTGGATCGGCAGCGCGGCGCACTTCCCGTGGACGTGGATGGGCAACACCAACTCGTTCGGCGGGCCGCTGCCGGCGGACTGGATCAGTCGCCACGTCGAGCTGGCGCAGCGGATCCTCGATCGGCAACGCTCGCTGGGCATGACGCCGGTCCTGCCGATGTTCGGGGGGCACGTGCCTCCGGAGCTCGCCGACCCGTCGGCCGGCGAGATCGAGTGGCAGGGCTGGCTCACCCCGATCCTCGGTCCCGACAGTGAACGGTTCGCGTCGTTGACCGCTGAGTTCATGAGCATCCAGCGGGAACTGTTCGGCACCGACCACCACTACGCCGTCGACCCGTTCATCGAGTCGGTGCCGCCGTCGGGCGAGCCCGGCTACCTGGCGTCGGTCGGCCGGGCGGTCTACCGGGCGATGACGGACGGCGACCCGGAGGCGACCTGGGTGCTCCAGGGCTGGCCGTTCCACTACCAGCGCGACTTCTGGCGGCCGGAGCGCGTGCGCGCGTTCCTCTCCGGCGTACCGCAGGAGCGGCTCGTCCTGCTCGACCTGTGGGGCGAGCACGCCCCCATGTGGCGTCGCGACGACATGTTCGAGCGGCGCTGGGTCTGGTGCGCGATCCACAACTTCGGCGGTCGCTTCGCCCTCTTCGGCGACCTGAGCGGGCTACGCCGCGACGTCGACGAGCTGAGGCGCACACGGCCGTCCCGGCTTGTGGGCATCGGGCTCGCGCCGGAGGCGATCGAGAACAACACCGTCTTCTACGAGCTGGCCACCGACCTCGCCTGGGACGTACCGCAGCTCGACGACTGGCTGCGCTCGTTCGCACAGCAGCGCTACGCGGCCGGGCACGACGACTTCGCTTCCGCCTGGCAGATCCTGGCCGACACGCTCTACGGGCCCGGGCGGACCCGATCCATCCCGTCGCCGGTCATCGCCCGGCCGTGGTCGGCCGAGACACCGTTCGCCGCCCAGCGCCTCGCCGGCGAGTTCGTGCCGCAGACCGAGGAGCCGCAGCGGCAGTCGGCGAACATCGACGCCGAGAACGACCCGATGGTGCTCGGCGGCCTGCCGCGGATCGCCGAGGCCGCGCGGTTGCTGCTCGGCCGGGCGGCGGAAGCGGGGGTTCGGGGTCAGGTCGAGCGGGACGTCGTCGATCTGGTCGGCCACGTGGTGGCGCAAGGGTGCCGGGTCCACATCCGCGGCATCATGACGGCCTTCGCCGAGCGCGACGGAGACGGGGTCCTCAGCCACTTCGCCCGGTTCCGGACGGAACTGCTCGACCTCGACCAGCTCGCCGGCACGCGCGCGGAGTCGCGCGTCGGCCAGTGGATCGCCGACGCCCGCGCGTGGGGCGGTTCGCCGGCCGAGGCCGATGTCATGGAGCGGGACGCCCGCAGTCTCATCTCCGTCTGGGGACACCAGTCGAGTGGACTGCACGACTACTCCGCACGGCACTGGGCCGGCCTGATCCGGGACTACTACCTGCCCCGTTGGGAGTTGTGGGCGAACTGGCTGGCCCGGGCCGCCACGGCCGGGCAGGAGCCGGACGTCGGCGTCCTGCGGGCCCGCATCGTCGAGCACGAGGAGACCTGGCGGGGGGCGATCGGGGGCTACCTCGCCCTCCCGGAGGGGAACACCCTCGACGTGGCGGCCCGGATCCTCGACCGGCTCGGACACTGACGCCAGGCGGCCCCTGAACCCGGCGTACGGCTGGGGCCGGACAAGGGCACGCTCGCCCGGCGGGCTCGGCGCCTGATCGCAACAGCGCCTCCGCCACCGGACGAGCGTGCCCTTCCGTTGTCTACTTCGGCGCCGGCGAGGT
Organism: Micromonospora sp. NPDC002296; assembly: GCF_040296145.1. Taxonomy (NCBI): domain Bacteria; kingdom Bacillati; phylum Actinomycetota; class Actinomycetes; order Micromonosporales; family Micromonosporaceae; genus Micromonospora; species Micromonospora sp. NPDC002296. The sequence continues at coordinate 11,290 of NZ_JBEOWQ010000020.1, read as the reverse complement.
GAAGCCGACGACGGATGCCGCCTTGTTCGACGTGCCGAGGAAGTGCTGCACCTTGTTGGAGCGGTTACCTTCGATGGAATTGAAGGTGCCGTCGGTGTTGGTCTCGTAGAACGACGTGACAATGCCGACGTGGTCGATGACCCCGTCGCCCTCCCAGTCGTACACCACCGCGTCGCCCTTGCGCGGGATGTAACTGCCCTTCGAGTGCCAGGTGCCGTTGTTCACACCGTAGGTCTTGAAGCTCGAGGCGAGTGCGTTGAGTCCCGTGTACTTCGCGGTGCCCCAGTAGAAGGCGAACTTCGCGAAGTCGGCGCACCACGCCCGGGCTCGCCAGTTGACCGTCACCCAGGACTTCGTCCCGTCCCGGTACTCGTACCCCATGCTGGAGTTTCCACAGGTGGAGGCCGGGTTGTTGTCGTACCGGTCGTTGCTCGGGTCGGCCCAGAAGCCGGTGTAGAAGTTGCAGTTGGTGCCCTTCTCGGACAAGCGTTCCAGCACCTCGGCGTTGTCCGAGTAGACCTGGTTGTACGCGATGTTGCCGACGTCGATGCCCAGGTTGGTGTCGGCGGCGTGGGCGGCGGTCGCCGGAATGATCACGCCCGCGCCGGCGGCTGTCACAGCCACCACCGCGGTGACGGTCCTTCTCACGATGTTCATCGGTCCTCCAGGGATGGGCCGCAGCCTCTGCTGCGGCGTGCAGTGAGCGGTCTGCGCTCAACGACATGCGCCTCGACCGGACGCACCGGGTCGCCGCCGATGCGGATGCGCAACCCGACGCGCTCGGTCACAACGGATGCGTTGCCTTTCTAGCATCGGAACCACCGTTCGGAAGTGGTTCGGAACAGACCCAAACAACCTCGAACGATTCGGATCGGCGATTATCGGCGAACAATCCGTCCGATAAGGCGGAACGCGGCTAGGAACCATTCGGAGCAACCTGGTGACTGTCCTCCTCACAGGATTTCCTGTCGTTATCCCGATCTGTTCCGAACACTTCGGAGTGCTCGGACAACGGAATTTCCCACCTGGGATCCGGACGGGAACCCGGGCGGCCCGGCCCGCTTCGGGCACGGAAGGGTTCGCCACCGGCACTACGATGGGCATCGACCCTTCCTGTGCCGGAGGACGGACATGACCCAGCTCAGTCTCAATCCGCCGCGCCCCGAGCAGCCGGCCACTCCGGCCGAGTTCATCGCCGCGCTGCGCGCGCTGAGGCTCTGGTCCGGCCTGACCTTCCGGCAGTTGGCGGCCAAGGCGGGGGCGTCGGGCGACCACCTCGCGGTGAGCACACTCGCCTCCGCGCTGAGCCGGTCCACGCTCCCGAGGCGCGAGGTCGTCGAAGGATTCGTCCGAGCCTGCGGGCTGGACGATCGGGCCGTGACCGAATGGGTGACGGCCCGCGACGCGCTGGTGGCCCGCTTCGGGCAGCCGGGCGGCCAGGGCCCGCCCGCGGCGGGGCACGAACCACCGGCGACGGCTGCCCGTCCCGGCCGTTCGACGCCCGGCATGCTGCCACCCGACATCGCGGACTTCACCGGTCGCGCCGCACAGGTGGAGACCCTGCGGGATTTGCTCGCCGGGGCCCCGGCCGACGAGGGCGGCCCCGGCGTCCCGGTGGTCGCGGCGGTCTCCGGCATGGGCGGCATCGGCAAGACGACGCTCGCCCTGCACGTGGCGCACCTGCTGGCCGGGGCGTACCCGGACGGCCAGCTCTGGGTCGACCTGCGCGACGCGGAGGGTTCCCCGCTGGACCCGGGTGACGTGCTCGCCCGTTTCCTGCGGGCCCTCGGGGTCGACCCCCGCGCCGTCCCCGACGGTCAGAGCGAACGCGCCGAGACCTACCGCACTCTCCTGGCCTCCCGCCGGGTGCTGGTCGTGCTGGACAACGCGAGTTCCGAGCGGCAGATCCGCCCACTCCTGCCCGGCGCCCCGACGTGCGCCGTGGTGGTCACCAGCCGGCACCGGCTGACCGGCATCGAGGGCGCCCGGCACATCGAGCTGGAGCTGTTCACGCCGGTGGAGGCCATCCGGCTGCTCGCCCGGATCGCCGACGGCGAGCGCGTGACGCGGCACCTCGAACAGGCCACCGAGATCGCCGAGTACTGCGGCGGGCTGCCACTGGCCGTACGGATAGCGGGGGCACGGCTGGCGGCCCGCCCGGCCTGGCGACTGGCGCACCTGGCGGCGCTGCTCGGCGACGAACGTCGGCGGCTGGACCGGCTGGCCACCGGCGACCTCGCCGTACGGGCGTCGCTGGCGCTGAGCTACCGCGAGCTCGACGAGGAGCCCCGGCGGCTCTTCCGCCTGCTCGCCCACTTCGACCTCCCCGACTTTCCCACCTGGCTGGCCGCGACGGTGTTGAACTGCCCGTTCGAACAGGCCGCCGAGCACGTCGAGACGCTGGTCGACGCCCAGCTCCTCACCGTCGCCGGCACCGACGTGGCGGACCAGGTCCGTTACCGCTTCCACGACCTGGTCCGGCTGTTCGCGGTCGAGTCCGCCGCGGCGGACGAGTCGGCGGAGACCATCGCCCGGGCAATCGTGCGTGGGCTCGGCGGTTGGGTCGCGCTCGCGGAGCGGATGGTGCCGGCGATCCCGGGCCCGTGTTTCGCCCTCGTCGCCAGCCCCGCGCCGCGTCCCTCGATCGACTGGGCGGAGGAGCACGTGCTGGGCATCGAGCCCCTGGACTGGCTCGACGCCGAACGTGCCGCGCTGCTGTCCGCCACCCGCCAGGCCTGCCGGCTCGGCCTGGACGACCTCGCCTTCGACCTCGCGGGCCTGCTGGAGAAGTACTTCGACCTGCGCGGCATGTACGCGGACTGGACCCGCCTCAACACCGAGGTGATGGCGGTCTGCCGGCAGGCCGGCAACCTGCTCGGCGAGGCCGTCATGCTCCGCGGTCTGATCGACGTCACCACCTGGAGCGCCAACCAGAGCGACGACGCCGCGATGGCCCAGCTGCACGCCGACTCGTTCCGGCTGCTGGAGATGTTCGGCGACCTCGGCCACGATCAGGGCAGCTCGGACGCGGCCGTGATGTGCTCCTGGGCGTTGACGGCGGCCGGCTCGTACCCGGAAGCCGTCACGATGGGCGAACGGGCGCTGCGCCTCGCCTCGCGGTCGGAACACCTCGGCGGTGAGGCGCGGGCCCACCTCGCGCTGGCGGTGTCCACCTTCGAACAGGAGCAGTTCGACGCGGCGGCCACCCACACGGCCGCCGCCCTCGACCGGGCCCGGAGGCTGGGCAATCCGCGCTGGGAGGCGACCGCGCTGCAGTTCTCCGGCATCGCCCACCGAGAGCTGGGCAACCTCGACGAAAGCCACCGGCTGCTCACCGAGTCCCTGACGATCTCCCGCGCCTACGGGGACGACTACACCGCGGCGCTGACCCTGCTGGCCCTGGCCCAGCTGCACTTCAAACGGGGTGCTCCGGGCGCGCGGGAGGCAGCCGAGATGTCGCTGGCGCTGAGCCGCGAGTACCACCTGACCCACCACGTGGCCGAGGCACTTCGGCTCCTCGGCGAGATCGAGCTGGTCGAGGGCCACCCGACCCAGGCCGTCCCGTACCTGGAGGAGTCCGTCTCGTTGTGGCGTACCCGAGGCTGGCATTCCTTCCAGGCCGCGACGCTGACCACCCTCGGCCGGGCCCGGCTGGACTCCGACCGGCGGGCCGCGCGGGAGGCGTTCCAGGAGGCGCACGTGTTGTTCACCCGTCTGGGCAACACGGACAGGGCCGCCGAGCTGGAACTGCTGATCCGCGCGGCGGACGGTGACAGCGGTGTTCGACCGTGATCCGCGACCGCGTCCGCCGCCCGGTCTCCCCTGCTGCCCGGGGCCCGGCGTAACGGCACGACCGGCCGGGCCACACGACAGCCCTACCTGCGCCTCCTCCGGGCGCCCGCCGACGCCGCGGCGACCAGCACCACGCCGACCACCAGGGCCGCCGCCACGACGGGGGCCCACAGCGGCGCCGCCCGCAGCGTCCAGGCGCCCAGCACGGCGCCGCCCAGCAGTCCCAGCAGCCGGCTGACCCCGCCCGCGCCCGCCGCGAACCGGTGCGGATCGAGCACCACGCTGCGGACCACGGTGGTCAGCGAGCCGGTCAGGTACGTCGTCGATGCGCCCCGCACCCCGGAGCTGATGGTGACCACGCTCTGCATCCCGCTGGCCGCCGCGGCGGCGAGGAGAAGCGCCAGCCCGCCGGCCTACCCGGGACGCGCTCCGGTGCCCACCCAGCCGCCCGCTACGCCGACCAGCAGCACCGCCTCGGCCACCGCGACGGTCCCGGTACGGCGCCCCCACCCCGGCCTGACCCGCCGCAGGTACAGGGTGGCCCCGGCCACCCCGAGCGCGTAACCACCCACCGCCGCCGCCCCACTCGCCAACACCCGGGCGTCCGCCGTGGCGACCGCCTGGCCGGACTGCACCAGGTTGCCGGTGATCACGCTCGCGAAGAAACCACCGAGTCGGGTCAGACAGAACACGTCGAGGCAGCCGGACGCGGCGGTCAACACCACCAACAGCCGGACCACCAACCGCCTGGGCAGGATCGACCCATCGGATTCGTCCCCATCGCCGGGTCCGGTCAACCCCGGCCCCGGATGCCACCCATACGACTGCTCTCCCCGGCCCGTGTCACGACTGCGCCCAGCGCTTCATTCCCGCCACCCCGCCGTCCATGCCGCCGGCCGGGGACTTACGGGCCCGCGAACCAGGACCGCCCAGCCGCACACGGGCGCTGTCACCGCGCCCGGGCACGCCCCGGCGCGGGCGGTCCGGTGCGCCCGGGAGCAGGCGCGGTCGACGGATCGGGCGTGGTCAGCGGGCCGAGAGGGCGGAACCGGACGGGTCGGCGTGGGTGCCCTCAGCCGGCCTGCGGGGCGCCGGTCTCGGTCAGGTGCCCGTCGGCAAGCCTCAGCCAGCGGGTCACCCCGATCTCGGTCAGGAAGCGCTCGTCGTGGCTGACCACCACGAAAGCGCCCTGGTACGCGACGAGCGCGCTCTCCAACTGGCCGACGCTGACCAGATCCAGGTTGTTGGTGGGTTCGTCGAGAAGCAGGAGCTGGGGCGCGGGTTCGGCGAACAGGATGCAGGCGAGCGTCGCCCGCAGCCGCTCACCGCCGGAGAGCACCCGCACCGGCAGGTGGACGCGGGAACCGCGGAACAGGAACCGGGCGAGCAGGTTCATCCGGTCGGCGTCGGGCAGGGCGGGCGCGAACGCGGCGAGGTTCTCGGCGACCGTACGGGCGGAGTCGAGCAGGTCGAGCCGCTGGGACAGGTACGCGACGCGGCCGTCGGCTCGGACGGCGGTGCCGGACACCGGTGGCTGGTCGCCGCTGATCAGCCGGAGCAGGGTGGACTTGCCCGCACCGTTGGAGCCGGTCAGGGCGATCCGTTCCGGTCCCCGGATGGTCAGGTCGACGCCCTCGCCGGCGAGGACCGGGCGGCCGTCGTACCCGGCCCGCAGGTGCTCGCCCTGGAAGACGGTGCGCCCGGCCGGCACGTTGGTGGCGGGCAGCTCGATCGCGATCCGGTCGTCCTGTCGGGCGGCGCGGCTGGCCTGGTCCAGGCGGGCCTGGGCGTCGCCGACCCGGTCCGCGTGGGTCTCGTTCGACCGGGCCGCCGAGACCTGGGCATCACGCTTCAGCCCGCCGGCGATGATCCGGGCCAGGCCGGCGTTGGGCAGGTTGCGGGACGCGTTCGATGCCCGGCGGGCGGCGCGCTCGCGGGCCTGCTGCATGTCACGTTTCTGCCGCTTGAGGTCCTGCTCGGCGTTGCGCACCTGGCGTTCGGCTGCCTCGCGCCGGCCGCGCACGGCCTGCTCGTAGTCGGTGTACGTGCCGCCGTACCACTCGATCTCGCCGAGTTCCAGGGCGGCGATGCGGTCCACCTCGTCCAGCAGCGCCCGGTCGTGGCTGACGACCAGGAGGCAGCCGGTCCACGCGCGCAGCACCTCGGTCAGCCGGTCCCGCCCCTCGCTGTCGAGATTGTTCGTCGGCTCGTCCAGCAGGAGCACGTCCGGCCGCTTGAGGAGCTGGGCGGCCAGGCCCAGGGACACCACCTGCCCACCGCTGAGGGTGCCCAGTTTCCGGTCCAGGGTGAGACCGCCGAGGCCGAGCCTGTCCAGCTCGGCGCGGGTGCGCTCCTCGACGTCCCAGTCGTTGCCGATCGTCGTGAAGTGCTCCTCACTCGCGTCGCCGGCCTCGATGGCGTGCAGCGCGGCGACGATCCGGTCGACGCCGAGGAGCTGGGCGACGCTCTGCCCGCCGGTGAAGGGCAGATGCTGGGGCAGGTAGCCGAGCACGCCCCGCACCGTGACGGATCCGGTGGCTGGGCGCAGCTCCCCGGCGATCAGCCGCAGCAGCGTGCTCTTTCCCGCCCCGTTGGCCGCCACCAGTGCGGTGCGGCCACCGGGCACGGAGAAGGAGAGGTCGCTGAACACCGGGGTGTCGTCCGGCCAGGCGAAGGACAGGGCGGAGCAGACGATGTGACCGTTGGACATGGTGGAATCCTCAGAACGCGTGATCCGGGCGCACACCCAATGGGGCGCCCGGCAGGAAACAGGGACGACAAGATGGCCGCGGCGACAGCGCGATCACGCGCCTGTCGGCGGCCGGTCCGGGATCTCACCCGGAGATGTCGTCGTCACCTGCCACGTTCACTCCGTTCTCCGGCAACTCGGGCAAGAATAACGCCCGGTCGCTGCCGCGACCATCCTGGCGGCGCGGCGTGCCTCTGTCCGGCAGTCCTGTGCTGTCGACTGCCAGCCCGCCGCGCTGCCGGGCAGCGAGGCAACCCGGACGACCTTCGGCTACGCCTGGTGACCGTCCGGACGCTCGTCGGAAGACGAGTCGCTCCGGGCCGCCCACCGGCGCAGCAGGTCGATGCCCTCGTCGAGCCGGCCGCGCTCGGTCAGCAGCGTGACCAGCAGCGGCAGGGATCGCCGACTGCCCTGGTCGACGGACCTGCGGAGCAGGTCGATCGCCTCGTCCGGGCGACCGGCGGCGGCCAACAGGGCGGCCAGTTCGTCGTACGCCCGCACGTCGCCGTGGTCGGCTGCGACCCGCCAGTACCGCTCGGCCTCGTCGGCCTGCCCCCGCTCGGCCAGGAGAGCGGCCAGGCGGGCCGCGGCGTGCCAGTCGCCGTGGTCGGCGCGCAGCCGCAGCTCGTCGGTGTGCCCCCGGTCGGCCAGCAGGTCGACCAGGACGCTGCCCGCGCCCATCGCGCCGGCGGCACCGGAGTCGGCGAGGTCGCGCAGGTAGCCGGTGGGGTCGGGCACGGGGGTCAGCCCGGTGGCCTCCGACCCGAAGAACCGGCTGCCGCCGAACTCGTGGCGCAGCCGGTCGTCCAGGTCGTCGGCCAGCGCGATCATGGCGCGTACGGCCAGCAGCAGGTGGGTGGGGACGAAGTCCTGCCCGAAGACGGGGATCGACGCCCAGACCGTGCCGCCGGTGCAGTAGACCCGGCCGACGACCAGCCCGTTGGTCAGGTCGGACAGCCGCTGGTACAGCTTCTCCGTCGGCTCGACGCCGGTGAGCAGCGGCGAGAAGACGTCCACCAAGGGCGGGTCGTCCTGGGCGCGTACGAAGATCATGGCGGAGCCGGCGCGGATGCCCACGTCGCCGTCGGCGTCGACCCGGAGCTGGTCGGCGGTGACGCCGAGGACGGCGGCCAGGATCCCCTTCACCCGTTCCGTCAGCTTGCCGTCGCCGGCGTGCTGATCGGCCGGCCCGGCCACCTGCGGGCGGCGCGGGGCGGTGACCGGCCGGGCCGCCAGCGCGGCGGCCAACCTGGTGCGCCGGGGCACCGGGGCGGTGGTGACGGTGACGGCCGGCCGGGCCGCCAGCGCGGCGACCAGGCGGTTCCACCGGGTGTCACGCGCCGTCATCGTGCTCACCGCCCGGGTCGCCGGCGGGCGGGTCGGCCGGCGGCTCCACCGTCCGGATCTGGTCGAACATCTTGGCGATCACCAACGGCGCGGCCACCCCGAAGGTGAAGCTGGCGAAGGCGGTCTCCGCCAGGCCACCCGCACCGGCCGCGGCGGCCAGGCCGGTGCCGGCCACCGCCCGCAGCAGGACGGCGAAGACGACGATCGGCCGGTCCCGGCTGTCCCGCCACGGCCACTGCCACCGGCCCTCGGACTCGGTGGTCGGGCGCATCATGCCGTAGAGGTTCAGTGCCTCGGCGACGGCGCTGCCGACCATTCCCCACATAGCGGCCATCCATAGAGACACGTCCCTACCCTAGCGATCGAGAGATCCACCACCCGCACCGCCCTCCGCGCGGGTGCCTACGTTGTCGCCGACGGTAACCGGCCGACACAAATCACCGTCGTCTGAGGACGGACCGGGCCGGCGGATCACCTCGTCGAGGGGCGGCCAGTCAACAGCCTGACCGCCAAGCCGATGATCTTCGTGCGGCGGGCAAGGAAGCGATGCGCATTCTTGGCTACCACCGGCCTCCGGCCCCACCGCGGCACTGGCTCTCACGGTCTCGACGGCGTGATCCGAGGCACCTCGTCAGCCCCTGGGTGAACCGCGATTCTTGGACAATTCTCGCCCCCTGTTCACGGTACCTGTCCACAATTCGGGGGCGGCACCGCCGAACTCCAGGCAGCGACAGAGACGAGGCGGCGTTCGGCGCGAGGTGGTGATGCGGCGTCGCGGCCCCACCATTGACGCCGGCCCGGGCGTGCAGAGGGCAAACGGTGGCGCCGACGACCGGCGCCGCCCCACCCAGCCACGCCCATCGCCGCTTGACGAAACCATCGATCGGGACGGCCGTCGCCGGATGGTCAGTGGTGCCAGGAGCGCCATAGTGCCGCGTACGCCCCGTCGGCGCGGACCAGTTCGTCGTGGCTGCCCAGCTCCGTGATCCGGCCGTCCTCCAGCACCGCCACCCGGTCCGCGTCGTGCGCGGTGTTGAGCCGGTGCGCGATCGCGATGACGGTCCGCCCCGCGAGCACCGCCGCCAGGGCCCGCTCGGTACGCCGGGCGGTGGTCGGGTCCATCGCGGCGGTCGCCTCGTCGAGGATCAGCGTGTGCGGGTCGGCGAGCACCAGCCGGGCCAGCGCGAGCTGCTGGGCCTCGGCCGCGCCGAGTTGCCGGGCGCCGTCGCCGAGCGGGGTGTCGAGGCCGTCAGGCAGGTCGGCGTACCAGTCGGCGCCCACGGCGACCAGCGCGGAGCGCATCCGCTCGTCGGAGGCGTCGGGCGCGGCGAACGCGAGGTTGTCGCGGACCGAGCCGATGAAGACGTGGTGTTCCTGGGTGACCAGGGCGATCCGGCGACGCCGCTCGGCCGGGTCCAGGTCGGTGACCCGGCAGCCGCCGATGCTCACCTCGCCCTCGCGGGGGGTGTCGATGCCGGCGAACAGCCGGGCCAGGGTGGACTTCCCCGCCCCCGACGGGCCGACGACGGCCAGCCGCTCGCCGGGGCGTACCTCCAGGTCGATGCCGTGCAGGACGTCGCGGCCGTCGGCGTACGAGAAGCGCACGCCGCGCGCGACGAGCCGCTGCCCCGGCGGCGCGGTGACCGTGCCGGGCGGTTCCGGCGGCACCTCGCCGACGCCGAGCACCCGGGCGTACGACGCGATGCCGCGCTGCGCCTGCTCGGTCCACAGCAGGATCCGGTCCAGCGGGTCGATGGCCTGTTGCAGGTAGAGCGCGGCGGCGACCACCTCCCCCAGCGACACCGCTCCCCGGGACAGCAGGTAACCGCCGGCGAGCAGCACCGCGGCGACCGGCAACGGATAGCTGGCCTCCACCACCGTGAAGAACACCGTCCGCAGCGCGAGGGTCGCCCGCCGGGTGGACCACAGTCGGGTGATGCGGTCGGTGCCGTGCCCGATCCGCTGGTCGGCCAGCCGCAGCGCCTCGACGGTGCGGGCGCCCTCGGCGGTGGTGGTCAGCGTCTCGGTCAGCTCGGCGGTGGCAGCCCCCTCGGCGAGGTAGGCGGGGCTGGCCCGGCGCAGGTACCAGCGGGTCACCGCCCAGATCGAGGGCAACCCGGCCAGGGCGACCAGGCCGAGCAGCGGGTGCAGCAGGAAGACCGCCCCGAACAACAGCGCCAGCTGCGCCGACGCGATGAGCATGGTGGGCACGACGTCGCGGACGGTGGTCCCGACGGTCGACACGTCGACTGAGCTGCGGGTCGCCAGGTCGCCGGAGCCGACCCGCTCGACGACGGAGACGGGCAGGGCGAGGGTCCGCCGGACGAACTCCTCGCGCAGCCGCGCGACGGCCCGCTCCCCGAACCGGTGGCCGGCGTACTGGGCGTACCGGGAGATCAGCGCCTGCGCCAGCACGCAGCCGACGATCGCCAGCGCCAGCCGGTCCACGGTGGCGACGCCGGTGCCCGCGCCGACCTGGTCCACGATGCGGCCGAGCAGCCACGGCGCTGCGAGCCCGGCGACCGTGGCGGCGACGTGCAGCGCCAGCACGACGGCGACCGCCCGTCGGTCCCGGCCGACGAGGTCCACCGAGGCCCGGCGTACGGCGGCCCGGTCCGCCACCGGCAGCCCGCTCACCGCAGCGCTCCCTCGACTCCGGTGGACGGGTCGAGGTCGGCGGCGTCGCCGTCCCGGGCCACCAGCGCCCGGTAGCCACGGTCGCGGTCGAGCAGCTCGGCGTGGGTGCCGGTGGCGACGATCCGGCCGGCGCGCAGGTGGGCGACGGTGTCGGCGTGGCCGAGCAGCAGCGGCGAGGTGGTGAGCAGGATCGTGGTCCGGCCGGCCCGCGCGGCCCGCAGTCGCTCGGCGATTTGCGCCTCGGTGTGCGCGTCCACGGCGGACGTCGGGTCGATCAGGATCAGCACCTCCGGCTCGGCGAGCAGCGCCCGGGCCAGCCGGACCCGTTGCCGCTGGCCGCCGGAGAGCGTGCGGGCGCGGGTACCGAGCGGGGTGTCCAGGCCCTCCGGCAGCGCGTCGACGACCTCTTCGGCCGACGCTGCCCGCAGTCCCGCCGTCAGCCGCGCGTCGTCGCCGGCATCCGCCGGGTGTTCGTCGCCCCGGCCGTCGCCACCGACCCGCCGGGCCCGGTCGCCGACCCTGCCGGCCTGGTCCCCGGCCCGCCCCGCCCGCAGGACGTCGCGGAGCGTGCCGGCGAAGAGGTAGGAGTCGTGGTCGGCGACCAGGATCCGGGCCCGCACGTCGTCGAGCGGGATGGCGGCCAGCGGCACGCCACCCCAGGTGACGTCGCCGGGGACGTACCGGCCGAGCCGGTCGGCGAACGCGTCGGCCTCGCCGGGTTCGGCGGCGGCGATGCCGATCAGCCGGCCGGCCGGGGCGGTGAGC
>NZ_JBEOWQ010000019.1:0-110379 GCF_040296145.1 Micromonospora sp. NPDC002296 | reverse complement strand
GCAATTGGATTGCCGGTCACCGATGCTGTCGACAATGCCTTGCCAGGTATGGGGCCGCTCGCCAGCGTCGGAGTTTAGTCACGGCCGCTGCCCCATGGCCTGTTGCCGTGGGGCAGCGGTCATCTTCACATTGCTTGGTCCTTCTCGCCACCGGGGTGCTCGCCGAGCACATCTATCCGCCGGACCGGATCCCGTGAATGAGGCCGACGCCGGTAGCCTTCGGGCATGCCCGATACCACTGCCCTCGACGTTTTGCTGGCCGGCTTCACGGCTCCCGGCGCGAGGCACTGGACGAACTCACCGGGGACGCAATCGACATGGGTGTCTACGACGAGGCGATGCGGCGCGGGCGCGAGCAGTCGGGGTGTGACGACCCGGTTCAGGTTCCAACGTCCACTGCTGGCGGCGTAAACAGCAACACTCGGACCTCGGGCAGCTCGTCGAAGGCGGCCACGATCAGCGGTCGGACCTCGTCCCAACTCAGGCCGCCGTTGCCGCAGCCGAGGGCCGGCACCGCGATTGAAGCGATCCGCCGGTCCCGGACGACCCGAACCAGGTTCGCCAAGCCCGCCCGCACGTCGGCGAGCGTCGAGCCGGATCGCCAGTGCCCCTTCGTCGGAAAGTTGACCACATACCGGCGATGGCCCTGGCGGCCCGAGTCGAAGACCAGCATCCGGCCCAGCTCGACCTTTTTGGCCTTGCACTGCGCCCGGTACACGGCGTAGTTGTCGGGGTAGGCGTGCTTGAACTGAAGGGCGATGCCCTTGCCCATCACGCCGACCGTGTTGACCGCGTTGACCAGCGCCTCAACATCGGCGGTGAGCAGATCACCACGACCCACCTCGATCACCCTGCACCTCCTTCGGCCCAAGAAGTGGTACCAGGCCGGTACGACAACGGCCGGGCGCAGCCGGTCGGCTGTGGCGCGGTAGGGCCGGTGGGTCAGGCGGGGAGGGGATGGTCGTCGGCGGGTGCCCGGGCACCTGCCACCAGAGCGGCGACAGGTGCCCGGGGTCGTGTCGGTCAGGTCAGGCGGTGCCGCCCGGCTGGACCACTCCGTTGACCTTCAGCGTGTACGGCGCGTACTGGTTGACCTGCTCGGTCGGCTCGTCGTAGGCGACCACGGCGATGACCTTCGGGAACAGGCTGAGCAGGGCCAGCTTCGCCCGGTTCAGCGTCAGGCTCGACTTGCCGTCGAACTCGAACTGCGCGGCGATCGAGTGCTGCTCGTCGATGCCGATCAGCCGCAGGTTCCAGTTGTTGACGGTGATCGGCTTGATCTCTGTCGGCGAGTCGAACGGGGCGAGGCTGGTGCCGTCGCTGACCGACGTGCCGCCGACGGTGATGTCGTCGACCAGCAGACCGCCCTCGTTGACGCCGCCGTCGCTGACGTAGCGGAAGCCGAGCAGGATCGTCTTGCCGGCGTACGCGGACAGGTCGTACGAGTGCGCCTCGAACCCGTCGGTCGTCCCGTTGAGCGCCGGACCGAACGGCCCGTCGATCGTCTTGTCGCCCGGGATGGCGGTGTAGGTCGCGCCGCCGTCGGTGGAGACGGTGACGTAGCCGTAGTCGAAGCCGAACTCCGCGCCGTACTTGGCGGCGAAGCGCAGCGTCGGGTCGGCGGTCGGCACGGCGACCGACGTGACCGCCGCGGAGTCGATGTTGTTGCCGTTCCCGGACCACAGGACCGGGTTGCCGGAGCGGTCCGGGTCGTTCGGCACGACGGTCCACGACAGCGGCAGCGGCGGCAGCGTCTTGGTGCCCTCGAACGACAGCGACCGTAGGTCACGGCCGCGCAGGAGCTGCCCGTCGGCCTTCTGCAGCGGCACGAAGTCGGCCCCGTTCGGCGCCGCGCCGGGGGTGGCGTTGGCGGCCGGGTTGGCCAGGTTGACCGTGGAGCGCAGGCTCGGCGTGGTCACCCGGCTCTTCGGTACGCCGAGCATGATCCCGCGCCGCGAGTCACCGACGATCTTGTCGACCAGCGTCATCGTCTGGTAGTCGTGGATGACCTGGTACATCTTGCTGACGCCCTTGGCCTTCAGCGCCGCGTCCAGGCTGGCCAGCCCCTGCCGCTCACCATCCTTGTGCAGCCGGGAGATGACGTCCGTGCCGTACCGGTCGTACAGGAACTGCATGAACGAGTACGCGTTGCCGTAGTCGGCGAGCACCGCGTTCGGGTTCGGGCTCTCACCCCACAGGGTGAGCGAGTTCTCCGGGCCGCCGCAGTCGCGCGGGTTGACGTTGTACGGCGTCTGCACCGTGCCGAAGCCCTGGTAGCAGTAGAGGTGGCTGTCGGCTCCCCGGTCGAAGACGGTCGTCGTGGTGTCGACGTAGCCGGTCAGCGTCTGGGCGAAGTCGGCCAGGCCCTCGTTGATCCAGTTCCCCTCGAAGGGGTCGGTGTAGTAGTGCGCCAGGTGCTGCCACTCGTGGGCGAAGGTGCCCTCGTAGTTGAAGGGGCGGGCCGGGCGGCTGGTGCACAGGTCGTTGGTGGGCTCGTTCGGTGGGTTCGCCCCGGTGCGGTGGGCCCAGTCGAACGCGTCGACGGTCATGACGTTGCGGTCGAACAGCTCGTTGAACTGGGCCGAGAAGAAGCCCGCGATGTAGGTCGGGTTGGCCGGGAACTCGTAGTAGTTGTCGTCCCGGACGTTGTCGATCAGGGTGACCGTCTTGTTACCACCGCCGGTGTAGTCGCCGCCGTTGCCGTTGGCGTCCGGTCCGAGCAGGGCGTTGGTGCCGTCACGGTCCGGCGGCGTGCTGAACGCGGCCGTCTCCTTCGGGTACATGTTGGTGTCGAACTCGTGGACGAAGCTCGCCACCTGCTCGTCGGTGATCTGCGTCGACGAGGGGATCTGGGTCCGGCAGTCGCCGGCCGGGAAGGCGATGTCGTTGGCGACCCACACCTCGACGTTGTTGCCCGAGCCCCGCAGCGTGTAGTCCTTGCGGTAGAGCTGGCCCTGGATGTCGTCCATCCCGAGCCACTGCCGGACCGTGCCGACCGGCGGCGTCACCCCGGCGGACTTGGCGTTCGAACGCGCCTGCGCCCGCGGCTGGTACCGGGCCGGCGTCTCGACCTTGCGGCCGTCGAGCGTGAAGTCCTTGCGGGTGAGCTCCCGGGTGTCGCTGGGCTGAGCCTGCTTTGCCACGGCCTGCCCGGGCGCGGCCGTCGCGGCTGACGCGGGAAGGACGCCCATAAGTGGTAGGACGAGTGTGATGGCTGCTGCACCGGCGATGCGGCTGCGTGCCATGGGCCCCCCTCTGGGGATGATGTGAATCCGGTTGACGGGGTCGCCGTCACAATCCACCGGGATGACATCCATGTTTGTATTGGCATTGATTGCCTTTGGCAATCGTCCTACCGCGTGATCTGTCTTCACCGAGCCGGCTCTCCTGCCCGTCGACGCCGCGTGCTCCCCGCCGCAGCCGGGTGGCGGCAAGACGGCCGTGTCGGTGCCTGCGGGTAGGGTGCGCAGCACCTGGTGGGAGGGGAGATCGATGCTCGGGCTGGAGGTGCCGCCCGCCGTCGAGGCGGAGCGGGTCATCACGGCCGTGCTGGCCGACCTGCGTTCCGGCGAGCACCGGGGCGTGGTGGTCGACTCGCCGCCCGGTGCCGGCAAGTCGACCCTGGTCGTCCGCGCCGCCGCCGAACTCGCCGCCGCCGGCGAGCCGCTGATCATCATCGCGCAGACCAACGAGCAGGTCGACGACCTCATCGACCGGCTCGCCCGTAAGGCCCCCGAGCTGCGGATCGGCCGGCTGTCCGCGACCGAGTACAAGCCGACCGACCGGGTGAAGAGCCACGACACCGTCAAGGTCGCCGCGAAGGTCGCCGACCTCGGCGGGCCTGCGGTCATCATCGGTACGGCCGCAAAGTGGGCGATGGTCACCGACGGCTCGTGGCCGTGGGCGATCGTCGACGAGGCGTACCAGATGCGGTCGGACGCCCTGTTGCGCGTGGCCGGCAGGTTCGAGCGGGCGCTGTTCGTGGGGGATCCGGGGCAGCTCGATCCGTTCTCGACGGTGGAGACCGCCCGGTGGACGGGCCTGACCTGGGATCCGATGCAGTCCGCGGTGGCGGTGCTGCTGCGACACAACCCGGAGCTGCCGGTGTACCGGCTGCCGGTGTCGTGGCGGCTGCCCGTGTCGGCGGCGCCGGTGGTCGCGGCGGCGTTCTACCCGTTCACCGGTTTCCGGGCCGGCACGGGCCGCGACGACCGGGCGCTGGCGTTGACCGAGGCGGGGCCGGGGGACGCCGTCGACGCGGCGGTGGAGCTGGCGGCGTCGTCGGGCTGGGCGCTGTACGAGTTGCCCGAGCGGCACACCCTGCGTACCGACGCGGAGGCTGCTGCCGCGTGCGCCGCGCTGGCGCTGCGGGTGTTGCGGCGGGGAGCGGTCGCCGTCTCCGAGCACGCGCCGGGCGGCACGGCGGTCACCGCCGACCGGATCGCCGTCGGGGCCGCGCACCGCGACCAGGTCGCGGCCATCCGCGCGCACCTCGGCGAGGCCGGGGCGGGCATCACGGTGGACACCGCCAACCGGCTCCAGGGCCGCGAGTACGACGTGACGATCGTGCTGCACCCGCTTTCCGGGCGGCGGGACGCGACGGCGTTCCACCTGGAGTCGGGGCGGCTGTGCGTGCTGACGTCCCGGCACCGGCACGCGTGCGTGGTGGTGGCGCGGGCGGGCATCGCGGAGCTGCTGGACGCCCACCCGTCGACCGAACCGGTACACCTCGACGTCCCGGTCAAGTTCCCCGACGGCTGGCAGGCACACCAGGCGATACTGGGTCACCTTCAATCTCTGGGAAGTGCGTTTTCGGTGGATTACCTCGGATGAGCTCTTCCTCAAGAGACCACGATTCGGGGCGCGACTGGGGCCCGAAATGTTGGCGTCTACAGTGGTCTGATGTTTGCAACGTCGTCAGACGGTACTTCAACGCCCTCTCTCAACACTGAACGCGAAATGCGCGCCAGCCCGAAGAAGCAGCAGAGCTTCGACCGCTTGCGCGCGCGGGTCGAGTTTCCGGCAGTCGTCGAGACGAACCGCGCCTACCTGCACGCTGCCGTTCCCGCTGCTGGCGAGACCGAAATGACTGGTTGGGCGCTCTCTTGTCTGCCCAGTACCGGTCGGGGTCGATTCTCGACGCTGAATATGCAAAGGATGGAGGTCTTGTATCTTTCCAGCGGAGTTAAGGCGGGGATTTCCGGGGCTGTCGGCGGATTCGTGGTGGTCCGGCGCTCTATTCTGCACCGGTATGTCGGGCAGGGGCGCTCTGTCGAAGAGGTCTTCCCTGGGCTGAAGTTCAATTCGGAGCGCCGCTACGAAACCGCCGGAGACGACCATATCCAGGTCAGCGGAAGGCACGACCAGCTCATCGCTGCCCTGAAGGACGAGAACTTCGCTGCTGCCGCGAGGGACTTCGCCGCTTTCTTGCTGACCGGCACGACCAACCTCTCCCGCCACCACAACTATCAGCTCGCCGACGAGGTGCTGGGGCGGAAACCCGCGATCTCCTGACCGTAGACGTCTACCGGTCGATCAGGAGGACGTCGAAGGTTGGCGCGTGCTCCCAGTTGGGGCGTAGCTTGCTGATCTTCTGCCAGCCCCAGGACAAATAGGCGGCCTGGGCAGGGGCGTTGTCCGGGTCGGCCAGGAGGGTGGCCCGTTCCTCGGCCCGGCCGCTGAGTAGTTTGTCGTACAGGGCCCTGGCGATGCCTCGGCGTCGCCAGCCGGGTGCCACCATGAGTTCGCTGATGGCAAAGGTGCGCTTGCCGTCCTCGTCTGTGCGGAATCCGGCCGGGAAAGGTTCCTGGATGCCTGTCCACCAGCCGGTTTCAGCGGGCAGCGGGAAACCGTAGATGTAGCCGACCAACTCTTCGTCGACCGTGGAGGTCACCAGGTCCCACCCGGCCCTCTGCATGTGCCCGGCGAGCTGGCGACGGTAGCGGTCCTCGCTGTGGAACTCGTCGCCGTCCGCGTACACCTTCAGGTAGAGGCCGACGAGCTGATCAACTAGCCCGGCCGCCTGCGCTGCGGCGTGGTGGCGCAGCTTCATGTTTTCGATCATCGGCCCACCGCCTGGTCGTAGGCGTCGACGAATTCGCGGGCTGCCAGAGTCTCGCGCGCCGGCCGACCCAGATTCGACCTGACGTGGCTGAAGAGTTGGGTCACTCGCCCCGAGTTGATTTCCTGTAGCTGCGGAAGGGCGCTCAGCGCGGTACGAGCTGCCTCGTTGACGTCGCCCTGAAGATAGGCCGCGTTGGCGAATTCGAGCGTGTATAGGAGTTGATTGCGGCGGTATATGGAAGCAGGGGTCACCGCGATCGAGCGGAAAATTTCGGCAGCGCGGCCCGGATCACCCAACGCCAGGTAGGACATCCCTTGAAGCCCACTTACCTCCTGCTCGTTGACGAAGTGGACGAAGGGCAGGTCGTCGTCATGCAACCCTCGGTCGAACTCCCGCCGCGCTTTGACCAACTCCCGGTTGAACCCGCCCGTATCCCTGAGGATGGCGAGCGCATGTGCCCGCCGCATGTGAAGCAGAGTAGTCAACCGTGGCGTGGCCCATCCGGATGAGACTCGGAGGGCAGCTTCGGCGCAGTGGAGCGATTCACCGGGCCGCTCCTCGCGAGTCAGCAGGGAAAGGCAGGTGAGAGCGCGTACCTCGACCCGTGGGTCGTCCGCGAGACGGGCCCGGGTGATCGCCTCATGCAGGAAGGGTCTGGCCTCTGCTCGGCGCTCGGCATCGATCGTAAGCCAGGCGGCCTCGCAGGCGAGTTCGGCGAGTGCGGTCTGGAGGGCGTCGCCGACCTCTCGGCTGTAGGTGGCCTTGGTGGCCCAGGACGACAGGTGGGCGTGGACTCGGATGGCGATGTCGCAGAGTTGGTCGGCTCCGGCGGCCGCGTCGGCGCGGCGGAACTCGTCGACCAGGGAACTGGCGAAACGCACCTGCTCCATGCCGATGCTTCTGGGTGCATCGGTGGGTGTGGCGAGCAGGTCGAGGGAGCCGGTCGCGGCGATGCCCGCGAGGGCGGCCAGGGCGTGGAACTGTCGGCGGTCCGTGGTGTCACCTCCTTCATCCGATGCCGTGGTCACGGCATCCGCCGGGGCTGGTGGGGTGGCCAGTCCGGCTGTCTCCTGGGAGCCGGCCGGCTGGTGGCCCGGCTGCTCCTTGTCTGCTTCCGGCCCGAAGTGACAGGGCTGGTTGGGTAGGGCGAACCACAGGTGCTTGGCTGGAATTCGCAGAACCTGTGCCCAGTGGGCCAGCCGGTCCAGGTGGACGATCGCTGAGCCGTTCTCGACTCGGCTGAGCTGCGCCTGCGTGATTCCGAGCCACCCGGCGACCGCACTCTGTGGCAGTGGGTTCCGCCCGTGGTACGGGTGGCAGCGGAACGCTCGGATCACCCGCCCGAGATGTCGCGCGGCCAGCGCCCGCCGTACCGGCTCGTGTTCCCAGAAGGTGGCCGGCACCACCGGGGGCCGGCTCAGTCGGTCCCGCTCGGCGGCCTGACACGGGGTGCACCGGCCACTGTCGTTGTCGCGGGCCAGCCGGCCGCCACACCGGGGGCAGTTCGCGTGTGTCACGGGAAACCTCGCCATTCGCGGGTGGCTCCGTCCGTATCGCCTCGTCGAGCCTATCCATTCAAATGCGCTCCGTGGAGGACCGGTATACGTACCGCGCATATCGGTGACGCTTCCGCCCGGCATGCCACACAGGCACGGCCGTCCTGAGCCACCGCTCGCCCACCCTCAGGCTGGTACGTCTTGTCCGGGCCAGCCACCAGCCTCCGACGCGGAGGCATGGGCCGCCCGGGTACTCCGCCTTCGCCGGCGCTCCCGGGAAGCGCTCACCGCGTTCGTCGACGGGGCTGGTGCGCCTCTGGCGCCGGTGAGATTAACTTCGTCCCTTGTGAAATCGCCTGCCGAAAAGCCCGATGGGCGCACTATCGCTTGTTAGCCTGGCCGCCAGTCCATCACCACGGGGAGTGGTCATGACGGAACGCTGGGAAGCGGACAGCTCCGCCAACTTCGCGCGCAGGCTCGGGCGGTCCGCAGCGGAGCTGGGCGAGAGCGGCGGTACCACCACCTGCCCCGACGTGTGGGAGCTGTCGAACGGCGATGTCGCGGTCATCGGCCGGGACCTGACCGACTCCTACACCGGCCGCCTCCCCGAAGGGGTCAGCGTCGGGGAGGACGAAAGAGTCGTGATCATCCCCCGGAGCATGATCGTGGCGGCGAAGCCGGACATCCCGGATGCGTGACCTGCTCCGCTCGGCGAGGGGGGAGCGGCTGGGCCTCGCGGAGTATGACGCCGACTTCTACGCCACCGTCGAGTCCGTCGACGGTCCGATCCTGAAGACCGAGCGGATCCAGACGTTCCGCGAGCCGGGCAGCCCAAGCTGGGAGGCGTTCGCGAAGGGCTGCTGGGAGGAGGCGCTGCGCATCGCTGCCGAGCCCAACCCGGAGCTGGTGCGCTTCTTCCAGCAACTGGAGTCACGCGGCTCCGGGCTGCGGCGGCTGCGGATCGTTGAGCCACCGCTCACCCCGTACCTGATCTGGGAGCTGCATTTCCTCCGCTATCGGTCGAACGCCGGCGAGCGGATCCGGGTACTCGACGCCGGTTTGGTCGGGGAGTTGGAGGAGGACCACGGCACCGTGCCGGAGCTGATGGTTGCCGGTCGGCAGGCGGTGTACGAGGTCAGGTACGACGAGAGTGGCACGCCGGTCGGGGCGGAAAAGTTCGTCGACCCGGCGGTTGTCGAAGGCTGCCGGACGCAGGTCCTGGCGCTGCTAAACAAGGCTGAATCGTTCGATTCGTACTTCGTCCGGGAGGTCAACGGGACCCGGCCGCCGACCGCGCACCTGTAGTAGCCTGCCTCCACCAGCGAGCGTGGAGGCAGGGTGTCCCGACTCCGATCGGCCTCCGTCGTGGCCCGCCGGTCGGCGACGCCGACCGCCCTGCTGTTGGCCGTGCTGACCATGCTCGTCGCCGTGCTCCTCTCCCCCTTGGGCTTGCTGTGGATCGGTGATCGCCCCGGCTACGACTGGGCGATGCTGGGCAACGTCGGCGAGACCTACGGTGCCGCGTCGGCCGTGCTCGCGGCGCTGGCGTTGATCGGAGTGGTGACCTCTCTGGTGTTGCAGGCGCGTGAGGCGAAGGCGGCGCGGGAGCAGTCGATCCGCGCTCTGCACACCGATCTGCTCAAGATGGCCATCGATGACCCGGAGCTGTTGGAGTGCTGGGGACCCATCGAGGAGGCCACCGACCTCGACTGGTTCCGCAAGCACGTCTACACGAACCTGATCGTGTCCCACTGGCAGTTGATGTGGGAGGTGGACGTGCTCAGCGAGGCCCACCTCAAGGTGCTCGCCGATCAGTTCTTCAAGGGAACCGCGGGGCGTCGCTTCTGGGCGGAGGCTCGGGGGCCACGGATGAAGGCCGAGACGTCGCGGCGTGCTCGGCGCTTCACGGCGGTCGTCGACCACGGTTACCTGTCCGCCCTCGCCTCAGGACCGGCGGCTGACGAGGTGAGCGACCTGTCGCCTGCGGCCCCGCTCGAAGGCCCGGCGAGTGCGCCCAGCGCCGAACGCGGAGCCGTGCTGGCTGCCGGCGTCGTGCTCGGTGCCGCCGTCGCCTTTGCCGGCCACCGCATCGCCGCGCGCCTCTCCCGCCATCGTTCCTGAGTACTCGGCGGCATACGCACCGTTCATGCCGATGAGTTGATCGCCGTCATGGCGCGCCCGGCCACGCCCGGCAGGCTGCTTCGCATGGCCCGGGGCGGGTGCTGGCTCCGGGGATGCGTCCTCCCCCGACGCGTCCCCGCCCCCGCCCGCCCCGGCGCCATTCCACCGATCAACCGGGGCCCTCCCTCCACCGAATCCGATGACGAGGGCTCCTCCTTCAGCAGGGAGCGTGAGCGTGGCGTACTCGGACGAGGTCGTACGGGAGGCCGTGTGGCAATGGCTGCGGCTGGTCGCGGCGGACGCGGAGCTGGAGCCGTACCTGGTCGGGGTCGATCTGGGCCGGTTCGCCGACCACCTGGCGGCGACCCTTGGCGCGGCGCTCGACGGGCGCACGGCGGATGCCTGGCCGGGCCTCGGGCTGGGGGAGGAGCAGCACCGGCGACTGGTCGACTACCTTGCCGGGGTGCTCTGGGCGCTCGACGTGCCGCAGGCCGCGATCGCCGCCGCCCGCGCCGCCTTCGCCGGGGAAGCAAGCCCAACCGGGGTCGCAGGGAAGGCACATCCAACCGGGGCCGGCCGGTGAGGGGCGTCGACCTTGCGGCCTCCTGGGCCGTCACCGTCGCCTGCATCGACCGGGCCGCCGACCACTTCTGGTGCACCCTCGCCGACCGGATGCCCGCCCTGCTGCCCGAACGCGACGCGCCCCTGTTCCTGGCCGCCCTCGGCCAGCTCGCCACCGGCGACGACGACCGCGCCGGACGGGCCGCGCTGCTGACCGTCCTCGGCCGGGCCTGGCGCGACTGTCACCTCGGCCCGCACCACCAGGCGCTGGTCGGCGACGCCCTGGTCGCCACTGTGGCCCGCCACGCCCGCCCACAGTGGACGGCCGCGCTGGCCGCCGCCTGGGAGCATGCCGCCCGCCGCACGCTGACCGCCGTCCGGCACGCCGCCGCCCGCGTCGGCGACGGACCGGCCTGGTGGCCGGTCGAGGTGCTCGACCACGACCGGCCCGCCGAGGGCGTCGCCATTCTCACCGTACGTCCCTGGCGGCGGCTGCCGTTCCGCCCCGGCCAGGCCGTCCCGGTCAGCGTGCCCGGCCTGCCCGGCCGGTGGCGCTGGTACTCGCCGGCAAACGCGCCCCGCCCCGACGGCACGATCGAGCTGCACGTCCGCGCCGCCGGCACCGTCTCCCGCGTCCTCGTCGACCGGGTACGCCCCGGCGGGCTGCTCTGGCTCGGCCCGCCCCGGGGCGCCGGCCTCACGCTCGCCCCCGACTCGACCGCCGACCTGCTTCTCGCCGCCGGGGGCACCGGCCTCGCCCCGCTGCGCGCCCTGGTGGAGCAGGTAGCCGCCGAGCAGGTCGTCCCCGAGCAGGCGGCCAGGGCGGGCCGGCTGGTGACCCTGGTCGTCGGCGTCCGCGGCTTCGCCGACCTGTACGACCCGATCAGCCTCGACAAGCTCCAGGTCGCCCACAACTGGCTGACCGTTCTGCCCGCGTTCTCCCACGATGCGCACGCCGAGCCCGACGAGCGGGGCGACGCCCTCACCGTCGCCCTGCGGCACCATCGGCCGGGCCAGGAGGTGTACGCCTGCGGCCCGCCCGCGATGGTGGCCGGCGCGCGGCTGCGGCTGCTCGCCGCCGGGGTGCCCGCCGCCCGCATCCACCTGCCCGACGACTGCGAGCGCTGACCGCACCCCGCTCCGCCCAGGGAAGCCACGAAGGGTCCACACGCGATGATCGACGGGTCAGCGGTCCGGCGATCCGGCGCATACGCTGTGTGGGGGCGCCGGCCGCCCGGGAACCTCCGGTGGGCCGGAGCCTTTCCTGGCCGCACGAACGATGAGGATTCCCGTGGGTTCCGCAACCCCTCAGGACGACCACACCGCTCGGCTCTCCGACCGATTCGACACCAGCGTGCCCCACCCCGCCCGGCGCTACAACTACTGGCTCGGCGGCAAGGACAACTTCGCCGTCGACCGGGAGTCCGGCGACCGGATCGCGGCCGCGTACCCGGCGATCCGCACCCTCGCCCGGGAGAACCGGGCCTTCCTCCAGCGGGCGGTGCGGTACCTGGCCGCCGAGGCCGGCGTCCGGCAGTTCCTCGACATCGGCACCGGCATCCCGACGGCCGACAACACCCACGAGGTGGCCCAGGCCGTGGCCCCCGAGTCGCGGGTCCTGTACGCCGACAACGATCCGATGGTGCTGGCCCACGCGCGGGCGCTGCTGAACAGCTCCCGGGCCGGCGCGACGGCGTACCTGGACGCCGACCTGCGCGACCCGGAGCGCATCCTGGCCGCCGACGAGCTGCGCCGCACGCTGGACCTGTCCCGGCCGGTGGCGCTGCTCCTGGTCGCGGTCGCGCACTTCCTGACCGACGCCGACCGGCCGTACGACGTGGTCGGTCGGCTGGTCGAGGCGCTGCCGTCGGGCAGCTACCTGGTGCTGACCCACGTCACCATCGACCTCATGCCCGCCGAGGTCGTCGAGCGGATGCAGGTCGAGCCGGCGGCGCGCACGGTCGCACGGGAAGCCGTCCCCCGGTCCCGGGCGGAGTTCGCCCGGTTCTTCGACGGCCTTGACCTGGTCGAGCCGGGCGTCGTCCCGGTGACGCAGTGGCGTGCCGAGGTGCCCGAGTCCGAGCGCCCGCCGCCGGCCGAGGCGTCGATCTACGGCGCGGTCGCCCGCAAACCCTGACCTCGGCGCGTCCGCCGTTCCGCTGCCATCCGCCGGCGCGGGTTCCGGCGGGCCTCGTCGCGTTGCCTTCGCCTGCGTCTGAACGGCACACCGACCACCCATTCGGGTCGGTGTGCCGGAAGCGGCTCAGCTCGCGTACTGGTCGCCGAACTCGCGGACGCCGCCGACGTCGAGGGTGATCCGGCTGTTGTCGATCCGCGCCCCGGTCGCGGCCCGCCAGCTCGGGTCGTCGCGCTCGTCGATGTCGCTCCAGTTGGGCCGGTGGAGGCGGAGCTGGATCAGCCCGGTCGACGCGCCGGGGGCGAGCACCCCTTCGGTGAAGGTCAGCTCCACCCAGCCGGGGGCCGGCGTGCCCGGCAGCGGGTAGCGGGTCGGCGTTGGTATCGGCGTCGGGCTGGGCGAACTGCCCGGGGGTGGCGGCGGGGGAGGGGGCGGCGGCGGGGGCACGGGCGGGATGAAGAAGAAGAGTTGACGCCGGATCCGGTCGCAGCCCAGCTCCGCCCAGTCGCACGCGGTCGTCAGCGAGGTGTTGCCGCCCTCGAAGAGCATGTGGTAGCGCACCCGCACGGTGGTGAGGTTCAGCGGCTGCGTACCGGTGTTGGTGACCAGCAGGTCGAACTGGGCCTGGTTGTTTGTCGGCGACCAGTCGCGGTTGAGGTAGCTGACCTTCGCCTTCCCGTACGCGGTGCGCAGGCTGGTGGCGGCCGAGGGGACGGAGTAGCCGCCGATCGCGTACGCCTGGATCGCGATCCGGTAATCGGTGCCCGGCGCCAGGTCGGTCAGCGTGATGCTGGACGTGTCCACGTCACCCAGGCCCCGGTACGTGTTGGGGCCCAGCGGCATCATCACCTGGTATCTGATCGGACCCGCGCCCTCCGGCTCGTCCACCCAGGTCGAGGGCGTCCACGACAGGGTGAGCCGGTGGGGCTCGTCGACGACCACGACGGGAACGCCCGGGGTGGTCAGCGCCGGGGTGTCGTCCGCCCGGGCAGCGGTGACGGCGAGGAGGCTCAGCAGGCCGGCGACGGCGGCTGCGGCGATGACGCGACGGACATGCATGATGTCGATGCTAGGGATTTCATGAATCAGCATCAATGTATGTTCGGCTGAATCTTAGGTTCGGCGGGCACGCACGGATTCGCGATTTCCGCCGCCAGCGATTCCCGTGATTACTGTCGTCGTCCCGATAGAGCGACCCCTCTGGTGATCTACCCAGGTCGATAGAGTCCCCGGGCAAAGGCCGTCACCGAAAGGCGGGCCATGAAAGCCCTTCCTCCTTCTTCCCTGTCCCGTCGGCGTCTCCTCGTCGGCGCGGCCGCCGCCTCGGCGCTTACCGCCGTCGCCGGGACCGCCGCCGAGGCCGCCCCGTCCACTGCGTCCACCGGGCTCGCCGGCGCGCCCGTCGCCCGTGACCGGATCGCCGCCGCCCGCCTCCTGGTGACCGGCGTCGGCCCCGCCACGGCCGGATTCCAGGCCGACCTCCACGAACGGCTCACCGCCTGGCTGGCCTTCTGGTCGGCGAACTCGCCCCCGTCGTGGAGCGCCCCGGTGGAGGTGGCCGGCGAGCCGACCGCCGCCGGCGACGCCTTCACCCTGCACACCCTGCGCGTACGGCGGGGCGAGCACCTCGCCGACGGCTTCACCGCCGCCCGGCGGGACGCCGCCCACCTGGCCACCGAGGCCAGCCTGCACCACCACTTCCCCTCCGTCCGGCGGCTGCCCGGCGGCGGGCTGCGGGTGACCGACGGGGCAGCCGCGTTCACCGGCTCACCCGAGCAGGTCGCCTTCGCCGCGGCGGCGTGCCGCGAGCTGTGGGGCTTCGCGGCTGCGGGCACCACCGACTGGCGGGACCACGCCAACCGGGCGCTGGCCCGGGCCGGCCACCGCGCAGACGTCGCCTCCCGCGCCGGGTGGGCGGCCTTCACCAGGTCGAGCCTGCGGCTCGGCCTGGGTACCGAGTCCTACCAGTAGAGAAGAGACAGCAGATGGCACGCAGCGAGTTCCGGTTCGTCGTCGACGGGGTCGACCTCACCGCCGATCAGCAGAGCCTCATCTCCCGCGAGATCCAGAAGGCCGGCCTCAACGCCCTGAGCGTGGCCGGCAGCAAGCTCACCAACCCGCTCACCGTCGGGCACGGCAACATCAAGCTCCGGCCCGAGTGGTACGGGCTGTGGGTGATCAACGGCCCGTTCGCCGACGAGATCGGCCAGAAGATCAACGACCTCGGGTTCTGGATCCAGAAGTGACTCAGCCCCACCCTCGGCCGGACCCGCCGGAGCGGATGTGCCCGAGTACGCCGGCGGCCAACGCCACCGTCTTCCTCGGCATGATCACTCCGGCGGGCCGGGTCGCCTACGTGACGCCGCAACTCCCGGCCGAGGTCGCGCTCGCCACGGTCGCCGGGTCGCCGGAGCCGGCCGAGTCCCGGTACCGGCTCGCCGGTCCCTGCGTCACCTCGTCCTGCGGCTTCTGGACGGGCGACCACTGCGGACTCGGCGCCCGCGTCGCCGAGTCGTACCGCGAGGTCACCGGGTCGACCGAGGCCGAGCTGCCGCGCTGCGCGATCCGGCGCTCCTGCCGGTGGTACGCCGAGCAGGGCGCCGCCGCCTGCGCCGCCTGCTCCCA
The DNA here is from genome assembly GCF_040296145.1 of Micromonospora sp. NPDC002296. Lineage (NCBI taxonomy): Bacteria > Bacillati > Actinomycetota > Actinomycetes > Micromonosporales > Micromonosporaceae > Micromonospora > Micromonospora sp. NPDC002296. The sequence continues at coordinate 95,375 of NZ_JBEOWQ010000019.1, read as the reverse complement.
CGTGGTCACCGACGCCCGCTGACCGGCCGCCGGCCTGCGGGGTGGCTGTCCCGGGTTCTGTCGATCAATAACGGCATCTCCTGTGCTCGATGAGGTGGCGGGCGGGCGGTCGGCCCGGTCCGCCCGATCAGGGGCCAGTCGGGTCCGCGAGAGGCCCGGCCTGGTCCAGCCAGCGGCGGTACCACCCGGCGAAGCCGAGCGGCGTGCCGTCGTCGTCCAGCAGCGGCTCCAACCCGCCCTGCTCGGCGGTGCCGTCGGCCCACATCGTGCCCCGCGCCGGCCCGGTGACCACCAGGACGTCCCGCAGCGCGCAGCCCTTGTGGCACAGGTACAGCAGGCCGACGAAGTGCGCCTCGTCGTACATGATCGCGTCGTGCCGCTCCCACCAGGACTCCTCGGCCGCGTCGTACTCCTGCGCCGAGGCGAAGTCGTCCTCCTCGGGCTGCTCGGGCAGGTCGTCCGCCTGGTTGAACGCCTCGGTGTAGGGGAACGGCCGGGCCAGGGAGTCCGGGGTCGTCATGTCGGCGCCGTCGCCCTCCCACTGCCACCGGCCGTCGGCCCGGCGCGGCGGGAACAGCCCGTACGCCGGGCCCGCGCCGCCCCGGCCGGCCTGGAGCAGGAACGACCGGTACTCCGCCGGCAACTCCACCCGGAACTGGTCCTCCAGCTCGGCCAGCTCCGCCGGGGTCAGCGGCGGCTCCAGCTCCCAGCCGTGCCCGCCCGCCCCGAACACCTCGTCGGCCGCCGGGTCGGCGGCCAGGAGACCCAGCCTCTGTCGCACGTCGGACCAGTCGTGTCCCGTCACGCCCGAGACCGTACCGACACCCACCGACGCGGCCGGTTGTCGGTGCGGTGCGGTTGACTGGGCGCACCGAGCAGGTAGGAGGGCCGCTTGGGCGGGACGCCGGCGGGGGTGCGGATCGAGCGGTGGACCGAGGGCGGCCTCGACCTGTTGCGCCGACTCAACACCCACCGGTCGACGACCGTGCGGCCGGCATTCCGACGGATCGACGAAGACGGACAGTTCTCGGGGCATTCCCCTGACTGAGGTTCGCTACCGCCGCCGTCGTCCCGACGCGGCGGTCGAGGCCTCCGCACGGAGCGACTTGACGCAACCCGAGTTCGTGATGGGCGACCTCATCCGGCCGAATCAGTCGTCAGCGCTCCGCCTGTCAGGGCCTCGTACAGGGCTGTCGTTCACTGTCCGAGAGGGCGGTAGCGGAGGTGCACGACGCCGTTTCTGAATCGGCGCTCATCAATGAGTTGAAGGTTGGCGCGCATGCCGGTCGGCAGCCCTGGCTTGCCCCCGCCGACGACAATGGGCAAGATGAAGAGCTGACACTCGTCGACCAGTCCGGCCTTGAAAGCCTGCGTCGCGAGGTTGGCACCTCCTACGGTGAGATCGCTGCTGGCCGTGGCCTTCAGTTCGTGTACCGCAGCGGGGTCGAAACGGCGTTCGAGTCGGGTGTCGGCAGTTGACACCGAGGCGAGGGTCGTGGAGTAGACGACTTTGTTCGCCGCCTGCCAGGCGCTCGCGAAGTCGGCCATGAGGTCGGACTGCGCGGCCAGAGCGGCGTCGGTCTCCCAGACGGCCATTGATTCGTACAGGCGCCGCCCGTAGAGAAACGTGCCCATGGACCGAATGAGGTCGGTGGTGAACGCGAATACCTCGTCGTCGCTTGGGAACCAGTCGAAGGCGCCGCGTTCGTCCTCGATGTAGCCGTCAAGCGATATGTTCGTCACGTAAATCAGCTTTGCCATGCCTCTACCTCTCGATGATCAGCCGCAACAGCCTAAACATTCATCAGCATGGCGTCCAGCTTGGTGAACGCCTGACGCCAACCCTCTTCGCTGGGGTGCGCCAGATGTTCGGGGAGCCAATGGCGGATTCCAGTCGCGTCCGTCAGCCTCGTCGTGGAACTCGACCCGGAGTCTCGTCTCGAACGGCTCGATGCCCTGCTGCAGCCGGCCACTGACGCGCATGACGCCTTCGAGCAGTTCACCGTCGGCGACCTCATTGAGGTCGACGTGAACAGGGGCGTGGCCCGCCGCCGTCCCGGCAGCTGCTCGCCGCGCTGGCCCGGGCGCTGAGCAGCCGGGGCGGAGAGCACGACTGGCTCTCCCCGCCCCCGGCCCCCGCGGCTGTCTCTCAGCTTGCCGATCGGTGGCGGCGACTGGATGGGCAGCCGGGTGTCCCGGACAGGGAACGGTTGTCCGGCCAGGTCACGGGGCTTGTCCGGGGCGGGTTGTCCGGCGCGTCGGACGAGGATGTTGCCCGGAACTGGGACTACCGGCAGCATGAATGTGGTGGAGACGGAGAGTGTTCGGCCGGAAACCGCGCGCGACGTGGGCGAGTTCGTCGGGATGATGCGACAGCTCAAGGAGCTGTCCGGGTGCACCCTCCGGGAGTTGGAGCAGCGTGCGATCGCCCGGGGGGACGTGCTGCCCCGAAGCACCACGGCGGATGTGCTGCGCCGGCCCAACCTGCCGCGGCCGGAGGTGCTGACCGCGTTCGTGCGCGCCTGCACGGGGAGCGAGGAACAGGTCACGAGCTGGTCGGCGGCTCGCGCCCGGTTGGCCGTGAGCAGCTCCCCGGCAACGATTCCGCCACCGCCGGCGGGCCTGCCACCAGGGAGCCCGTCACCGGGGAGCCCGCCACCCGCCAGCCCGTCGGCCCCGTGGCGACGTCGCGTGGGGATCGGTGCGGCCGTGCTGGTCCCCGTCGTGCTGGTTGCCGTCGGTGCGACGGTCCTGCTCGGCCGGGAGGAACCGGCCGCGCCGCCAGGCGGGGCTGACGCGTCCGCGCCCGCCGGCCCGCGCCTCGCCGGCGGAGGAAGCGTGGTGCGGATCCGCCCGGTGGGTGTTCCCACGTTCTGCCTGACCGAGGGCCGGGACAGCACCGGACAGTACGAACACGCCGTCGTGGTCCAGCGGGCCTGCGCGGGCGCGGAGCCGCCACAGACCATCCTGCAACTCGTGGGTGACGGCCTGCACCAGATGAAGTGGAAGCATCCGACCGAGGGCCTCGGGTGCCTGACGCTGCGCGATTCCGGCCCCGGGACGGGCCTGGTCGAGCCCTGGACGGACTGCGCGGCCGGCGGTTCCCGGCAGCTGTTCCGGTTCGAGCCCGCCGGGGCGAGCGCCTACCGGATGCGCTCGGCGGCGAACGACGCCTGTTTCGGCATCAAGGGGGACGCGAGGGCCAGCGGCGCGGAACTGGCCCGTCAGCAGTGCACAGCGTCAGACAGCCAGGTCTTCCTGGTCGATGTGGTCGCGCCGGCCTGAGGCGAGCGACACGTCGGGCCCGACCGGCTGCGGAAGCGGGCCCCCGCCGGCCACGAAGGCGGTGACGAGGGCCCCGACGCGTCCGCTCAGTCGGGGAGGTAGTCGAAGGTGTCCGGGTTCGGCCCCTGCCGGCCCGCCTCGCCCTTGTCCAGGCCGCTGATCCGGGCCATCGTCGCGTCGTCCAGCTCGAAGTCGAAGATCCGGAAGTTCTCCTCGATCCGGCTCGGGGTGCTCGACTTGGGGAAGACGATGTCGCCGCGCTGCACGTGCCAGCGCAGCACGACCTGGGCCACGGTCCGGCCGACCTGCCCGGCGATGTCGAGCAGGGTCGGATCGTCGAGCACCTTGCCCTGCGCGATCGGGGACCACGCCTCGGTACGGATGTCGTGCGCGCTGCCGTACGCGCGCACCTCCTCGTTGCCGAGGTACGGGTGCACCTCGATCTGGTTGACGGCCGGCGCCACGTCCGACTCGGCGGCGAGCCGCTCAAGATGCGGCACCTGGAAGTTCGACACCCCGATGGAGCGGGCCCGGCCGTCGCGCCGGAACTCCTCCAGGACCTTCCAGGTGGAGACGAAGTCGCCGTCGTAGCGGGTGGGCAGCGGCCAGTGGATCAGGAACAGGTCGATGTAATCCATCTTCAGCGCCGCCAGCGTGGAGTCGAACGCCCGGCGGGCGTCGTCCGGGCGGTGGAAGCCGTTGTTCAGCTTGCTGGTGACGAAGACCTCGCCCCGGTCCAGGCCGGAGGCGCGGACCGCCTGGCCCACCTCGGCCTCGTTGCCGTACATCTCGGCGGTGTCGATGTGCCGGTAGCCGATCTCCAGGGCCCGGCCGACCGCCTCTGCGGTGTCCTTCGGCTCGATCTGGAACACCCCGAAGCCGAGCTGCGGGATCGTATTGCCGTCGTTGAGCGTGATGTCGGGAATCGTGTTCGCCATTCGGCCGCCTCTTCCAATCGTCCGGGGCCGGCCGGTGCGGGAGCGCTTTCCGCCCGCCGCCCGGTTCCGGCCGTGCCACCCGGTTGTCGTACCCCTTCCGGCCGTTTCCTCACGGTCCGGGGCGGGTGATGTGCGACAACCGGGCGGCTCCGGCGGCCCGACGCGGGTGGTGCCGGCGGGGGTCAGCCCCAGATCGCGGCGGCCCACTCCGGGTGGTCGATGAACGGGTTGCGGTTGCCCTGCCAGCGGTCGTAGATGACCTGGTTGCGGCGCTTCTCGAAGGCGTCCGGCGGGTCGAGCTGGTTCCAGGAGAGCAGCACCGACAGCTTGCCCAGGTACGGCGCGCTGCCGTTGGACACGGAGTTGTTCATCTCCAGGTTCGCCCAGCCGTCGCCGCCCTCGTACCGGATCGCCATGTACATGATCATGCGAGCCACGTCGCCCTTGACGGCGTTGCGCGGCTCGAACGAGTCGGAGTCGGTGTAGCAGCCGGCGGCCTCCGAGACGGCGCTGCCGCCGTTGTCGAAGTCCTTGTTGCCGCGCGTCGAGTTGACCGAGACGTCCTCGGGGCGCAGGTGGTGCACGTCGGTGCCCGGCCCGGTGGCGGTGCCGAAGTTCCCGTGCGACTTGGCCCAGACGTGCTCCCGGTTCCAGTCGTTGACCCCGCCGCCGTTGGTGGTCTTGCTCTGCGACCGGCCGGTGTAGAGCAGCAGCACGTTGTTGGCGTTCGCCGGGTCCTGGTCGGTGTCCTTCAACGCGTCCCACACCTGTTCGTAGCTGAGCTTCGTCTGCGGGCTGATGATGGTGTGCAGCGAGTTGCGCAGCGCGGTGCCCGTCTTGCCGACGGCGTTGACGTAGTACGTCGAGTCGTACGGGCCGGAGCCGCCGGTCGGGGTGGGCGTCGGGGTGGGCGTCGCCGTGGGGGTGGCGGTCGGCGTCGGGGTGGGCGTCGGGCCGGGGGTGTCGCCGCCGAGGCTCATCGCGGTCGGGTTCTTCAGCCCGCCGTGGCTGAAGTACGCGGTCAGCGCCCCGGTGGTGGTGATCTGCCTGCCCCGCAGCCCCGGGTTGGTCAGCAGCCCGAAGCCGCTGCGGTACGCGGTGGTCACCTGGACGTAGAGCATCCTGCTCGTGCTGGTCTCGGTGGCGGTGTCGGCGATGGCGATCGCCGTGTCCGCCGTGTAGCCGGACGTGATCACCGTGGACGTAGCGGTCGGCTGACCGATGACGTACCCGGTGACGGTGGCCGCGCGGCCGTCCTGGGCGGCCAGCGCCTGAGCGACGGTCAGCGAGGCCGCCGCCGACGCGGAGGTGCTCGCCACGACGGGTGTCACCAGTGCCACGGCCAGTGCGAACGCCGTGATCAGCCGCCCGGACAGCGAGCGGGTGACGCTCTTTGTATTCATGGTCAGCGATGTTAGCGGCGGAGGCGTGAACATCGGGAGAGCGTCGGGGAACTTTACGGGGGTGAATTCGCCGATCGGGGTTCGAACAGCACCGGCCAGGGGCGCAGGGCAGGGGTGAGCGGGTCGGTCGGCCGCGTCGGCTCCGCCTCGGCCAGCACCTCGGCGGCCAGCTCCCCGAACACCGGCGCGGCGGGGTGGCCGGCGCGCTGCGGCCAGGCCGCCGAGGTGCGCTTCACCAGCGGCGACCCCGCGACCGGCCGCCAGGCGGCGCGCGGCTCCCGGCGGGCCGCCGCCGCCGGCTCGACGGCCACGGCCCCGCCGGCCAGCACCAACCCGAACAGGAACTCCGGGTTCCGGGCCGGCCGTACCCGCCGGGGCGTGAAGCCGTGCCGCCGGCACACGTCCAGGACGTGGTCGTGCCACTGGGGCGCCGTCGTCCGGGGCGCGGTGATCAGGTCCAGGCCGGCCAGCGTCGCCAGCTCGACCTCCCGGGGCCGCGCCAGCGGCGACGCGCGGGGCAGCACCACCCCCAGCGGTACGGCCACCGCCGGCCCGAACCGCAGTCCGTCGGCGCTGACCGGGTGGTGCAGCAGCCCCACGTCCAGCCGCCGCTGCGCGAGCATCCGGACCTGCTCGGCGCTGGTCAGCTCGTGCAGGTCGACGTCCAGCCCGGGGGCCCGCGCGGCGAGCCGGTCCAGCAGCTCACGCAGCGTCACCGCTGGGGTCTCCGGCGGCACCCCCGCCCGCAGCACCCCGAGCGTCCCGGCCCGGACCTGGCGCATCAGGTTGCGCGCCCGCTGCTCGGCGGCGAGCAGTTCATCGGCCTCGCCGAGCAGGAGTTGACCGGCGGTGGTCAGCCGCACCTGCCGGCGGGACCGGTCGAACAGCTCGACCGTCAGCTCCCGCTCCAGCCGCTGGATCGACTGGCTCAGCGGCGGCTGCGCCATGCCCAGCGTCTCGGCCGCCCGCCCGAAGTGCAGCTCGCGGGCGACCACCACGAAGTGCCGCAGGTGCCGGAGCAGGTCCACGGCCGTCGACCCTACGCCAGCGACCCGGCCGGCAGGGCGGGGCGGGGAACGGGGGGGCGACGGCCGCAGTGCCGTCCGCGCGCCACCGGCGGCGGTCCGACGTCCGTGCCTGGCCCGCCGGTACGGTGCCGGGGTGACGGTGGGGGAGCGGATCGCGGACGTCTTCGGCCGGGCCGGGGTGGCCGCCAGCCTGCACGTGGTCGACGTCGACGACGACCCGGAACGGGTCCTCGGCGACGCGGAACCGGGGCGGGTGGGGCACGCGGAACCGGGGCGGGTGGGGCACGCGGACCCGGGGCGGGTGGGCGGCCCGGCCCGCGAGGTGGCGGTGCGCGCCGACGAGCAGGTGGTCATCGCGTCGGTCTTCAAGATCCTTCTGGTGCTGGAGTTCGCCCGGCAGGCCAGCGTCGGGCAGCTCGACCCGACCGAGCGGGTGCTGGTCCGGGCCGCGGACCGGCTCGGCGGCTGGGGGGTGGCCGGCTGCGCCGACGACGCCGAGGTGTCGCTGCGCGACCTGGCGTACTTCGCCATGTCGGTCAGCGACAACACGGCCGCCGACCTGCTGCTGCGCCGGGTCGGCCGGGACGTGCTGCCGATGCTCGCCGCCGAGCTGGGGCTGCCGCGTACCCGGATCGTCGGCGGGCCCCGCGAGCTGGTGGAGACGATGCTCGCCGACGTGGGCGCCCGCACCGAGGCGGAGTTCGCCCGGATCTTCCCCACCCTCTCCGACGAGCGGGTCCGGGCCATGCGGGTGCTCGACCCCGCGCACACCACGTCGAGCACCGCCCGGGAGATGACCCGGCTGCTCGGCCTGATCTGGCGCGACGAGGCCGGCCCGGCGCCGGCCTGCGCGACGGTCCGGGAGCTGATGGACCGGCAGCTCTTCTGGACCCGGCTCGCCTCCGGCTTCCCGCCCGGCGTGCGGGTCCGCGCCAAGACCGGCACCCTGCCCGGCCTGCACCTGGAGGCCGGGGTCGCCGAGTACCCCGACGGTCGCCGGTACGCGATGGCGGTGTTCGCCCGCACCGAGCGGCTGGCGACCCGCCGCATCGACGTCGACCTGGCCATGGGCGAGGCGGCGCGGATCGCCGTCGAGGCCCTGCGCGACGGCTGATTCTCCCGGCCCCTCGCCGCCTGGCGGGGGTCCTGAGCTGGGCCGATACCCGATCGCGTATCGGCCGGGCATGCCGTCGATCTTGGACGCGGCCGGGGTCGCGGTGGTGAGGTCGGGGGGTCCGATCCGCACCGCCTGACGGGGAGAATCCACCATGCCCGAGAACCACCTCGACCGCCGCCGCCTGCTGCGCGACGCCGCCGCCGGAGCCGCCCTGGTCACCGTCGGCGGCCTCGCCGCCACCGGATCGGCAGCCCCGGCCCGGGCCGCCGCGCCCGCCCCGACCCCCGCCCCCCGCCGCACCGGGGCCGTCAGCTTCCGTTGGTGGGGCACCTCGGGCTGGCGGATCGACATCGGCAACCGGACGGTGCTGGTCGACCCGTACCTGAGCCGGTACGACACCGGGCTGTTCACCGGGAAGTTCAACGAGAGGACGCCGCTCACCGTCGCCGAGGACGTCCTCGACCGGTACGTCGACCGGGCCAGCACGATCCTGGTCACCCACACCCACTGGGACCACTTCAACGACGTGCCCCGGATCGCCCAGCGCACCGGCGCCCGGGTGTTCGGCACGCTCACCGCGTACCACCTCGGGCTGGCGTACGGGCTGCCGGTCGGGCAGCTCAGCCCGGTCAAGGGCGGGGAGGTGCTCCAGTTCGGCGACCACACCGTCGAGGTGGTCGGCTCGCTGCACAGCCGCAACGCGTCGTACTCGATGGCCTTTCCCGGGGTGCGGGTGACCCCGCCGGCCCGGCCCGAGACGATCGCCGACCTGCCGGAGGGCGACACCCTCGCCTACCAGGTGCGGATCGCCGGCGGCCCGGCGGTGTTCCTCATGGGCGCCAGCGACTTCGCCGAGCGCGACCTCGCCGGGCTGGCCCCGGACGTGGCGATGGTCGCCCTCCAGTCCACCACCTCCACCGCCGACTACGTGCCCCGGCTGATGGCCGCCCTCGACCACCCGAAGGTCGTGGTGCCGGTGCACTGGGACAACTTCGAGACGCCGTTGGTCAACCCGCCGACGGTCGCGCCGGCCGACCGTGACCGGCTCGACGCGCTGGTCGCGGCCGTGCGCGCGGTGTCCCCGCGGACCCGGGTGCTGGTGCCGGAGTACGGGACGGCCTACCGCTTCTGACGGCCGCGGCGGTGGCGTGGAGGCCGGGACGGCTGGTGCTAGAGTCTGGCCGGCTCGGCGCGTCCCCGGGGGGAGGAACTGCGATGGTGGGAGCCTTCCGCGACACCCTGTCCCAGTTGCTCAAGGCCCGCGTACCGATGCTCCAGGTCTGCTCCTACGAGGAGCAGCGGGTGCTCGGCGAGATCGCCGCCGTCGCCCACGACGTCGCCCTGGTCCGGACCCCACGCGGGGTCTGGACCTGGTCGGCGACCCGGGGCCTGGTGCCGCCCGACGGCAACCGGCGGCAGGGCACCACCGATCCGGTCGCCGCCCTCGACGCGGCCTGGCGGATCGACGAGCCGGCCCTGGTCGTCCTCGCCGACCTGCACCCCGCGCTCGGCGCCGGCGGCCGGCCCGCCGACCCGGGGGTGGTCCGTCGGCTGCGCGAGCTGGCCGTGGCCTACCGCAGCGGCCCCGTGCCGCGCACCGTGGTCCTGCTGTCCCCGGTGCCGGACCTCCCGGTCGAGCTGGCCAAGGACGTCACGGTCGTCGACTTCCCGCTGCCCACCGAGCCGGAGATCCGCGCGGTGCTGGACGGGATCATCGTCGCCAACACGGCCACCGGCCGAATCCGCATCGACCTGGACGAGCGGGGCCGGGAACGGTTCGCCAAGGCGGCCCTCGGGCTGACCCTGCACGAGGCGGAGAACGCGTTCGCCCGGGCCATGGTGGACGACGGGGTGCTCGACGCCAGCGACCTGCGGCTGGTGCACGAGGAGAAGCGGCAGGCCGTCCGGCGCAGCGGGCTGCTGGACTTCCTCGACGACCCGGTGGCGCTCGCCGACGTCGGCGGCCTGGAGAACCTCAAGCGCTGGCTGGCCAAGCGGGACGGCGCCTGGCTCGCCGAGGCCGCCGCGTACGGGCTGCCGGCCCCACGCGGCGTCCTGATCACCGGCGTCCCCGGCTGCGGAAAGTCGCTGACCGCGAAGGCGGTCGCCGCCGCCTGGGGGCTGCCGCTGCTGCGGCTGGACATCGGCAAGGTCTTCGCCGGGCTGGTCGGCTCCAGCGAGCAGAACATGCGCGAGGCGATCCGGATCGCCGAGGCGACCGCGCCCTGCGTGCTGTGGCTGGACGAGATCGAGAAGGGCTTCGCCGGCGGCCCGGGCGACTCGGGCACCTCCGCCCGGGTCTTCGGCTCGTTCCTGACCTGGATGCAGGAGAAGACCAGGCCGGTCTTCGTCATCGCCACCGCCAACGACTTCGCCGCCCTGCCGCCGGAGCTGCTGCGCAAGGGACGCTTCGACGAGATCTTCTTCGTCGACCTGCCGACCCGGGCCGAACGCGCCTCGATCTGGAGCCTGCACATCGCCCGCCGGCTGCGACACCCGGCCGTGGCCGGGGAGCTGACCGTCGACTCGGGACTGCTGGCCGAGCTGTCCGGGCTCAGCGACGGATACTCCGGCGCGGAGATCGAGCAGGCGGTCGTCGCCGGGCTCGTCGACGCGTACGCCGAGCGTCGGCCGCTGCGCCGCGACGACCTGTTGCGCGCACTCGTCAACATGGTTCCGTTGAGCGTCACCCAGGCCGAGCGGATCACCGCCGTGCGGAGCTGGGCGGAACACCGGGCGGTCGCCGCGACCGCCGCCGAGGACTGGGACCTCGACCCCCGTCCGTCGGGTGGCCCGGGGCTGCCGGGCGGCGGGCACGGGGGCCGGGCGGTGGAGTTCTGATGCCGGTCCCCGCCCCCATCACCACCACGACGACAGGAGAGCGCCGGTGAGCATCTCGCTGATACTCGTACCCCTGGCGGTTGCCACCGTGGCCGCCGCGCACGCCGCCACCGCCGACCGCGACGGCGACGGCCGGGTGGTCTGCCAGGTGCAGACCCGGATGCGTGACGAGACGCTGCTCGCCGCCGCGCTACGGGACACCGGCGCGGCGGTGACGGCCGCCACCGACGAGATCACCGCCGACTGGGCCGGGGTACGGGCCGGCTTCCGCCGCGGCCCGGACGGCATCTGGACCGCGCACCTCAGCGGCGAGGTCGACGAGGCACGGGCGGTGGGGATCGTCCGGTCGGTCGACGCCGCGTACGGGCGGCAGGTGCAGGGCGCGGTGCTGCAACGGCTGCGGGCCCAGGCCCCGGCCGCCGGGCTGCGACTGGAGTCGGAGCAGGTCACCGAGGACGCCTCGGTCCGGCTGGTCTTCGCCGTGCAGGAGCGGGACCGGTGACCGGCCAGCCCCGCGTCGTCGTCACCGTCAACCCGGACGGCTCGGTCAGCGCCGAGACCCAGGGCCTGCTCGGCGAGAGCTGCCTCGACTACGTGGCCGTGCTGGAGGACCTGCTCGACGCGCGGACGGTGCGCAGCGCGTACACGGCCGACCGTGACCGGGTGGCCACCGTCGTCGCCGACGAGCAGCACGATGTCGACCGCGCCTGACGGTTGGCCACCGAGCTGGCCGCACGCGTCGGGCCCACCGGCGTACCCGCCGCCGCCCGGCCCGCCCGGGTATCCGCTCCCGCCCGCCCCCGGCCCGAAGGGGTACCTGCCGCCGCCCGGCCCGCCCACCTGGGCCGGCGCGCCGCCGGTGCGCTCGCCCGGGGCCAGGGTCTGGTGGCGGCTGCGGCACAGCCTGTGGGTGCTGTTTCCGATCCTCGGGTTCAGCTGCTTCGGCGGGATCGGCTTCCTCCACGTCGGCATCCGGGCCCGGCGCTCGGACTGGTGGATCCCCGGCATCGTCTACCTGCTCGCCGGCTGGGGCGGCTTCATCGGGCTCGGCGTCGCCGAGAAGGGCAGCGCCGCCGGCGCCTGGTGCTTCGGCCTGTGGTTCGCGGCCTGGGTCATCAGCGTGATGCACGCCGTCGTGGTCAATGTGTTCTGGTTGCAGTGGAGGGCCGGCCACCGGCCCGGGTACGCCCGGCCCGCGCCGGGCTGGCCCGGGTCCGCGTACCCGCCCGGGGTCCTCGCCCCGCCGCCCGGCCCGCCGGTGGGCGTCGGGTTCGGCAGCCACGTCTCCGGCGCGCCCGTCGTCGGTCAGCCGGACGGGTACTGGGCCGCCGGCCCGGCCGCGACCACCGTCCCGGGCGACCCGACCGCCGGCCCGCCGCTGCCCATGGTCGACCCGACCGCCGCGCCGCTGGGCTTCGCCGCGCCGCTGAGCTTCGACGCGCCGGTCTTCGGCCCGCCCACCAGCCCGCCGTCGACCGGGGTGGGGACGCCGGCCGCCGGGCCGTCCACAGTGGACGTCAACGCCGCCGGGGCCGGGCAGCTCGCCGCGCTGCCCGGCTTCGACGCCGACCGCGCCGGGCGGGTGGTCGCCGCCCGGGAGGCCCGCCGGGGGTTCGGCAGCGTCGCCGAGTTCGCCGCCGCCGCCGAGCTGGCCCCGCACGAGTACGCCCGCCTGCGCGACCTGCTGGTCTGCGTGCCGCCCGCCGGTCCGCCCGCCCACCCGGGGACGTCCGGTGGACGCGTACTCGATTTCTGAGACCGGCCCCGTGCGGCGCTCCGCCACCGGGCCGGAACTGGTGGCGCTGGCCCGGTTCCTCGCCTCGACCCGGGCCGAGGGGCCCGGCGAGCGGACCGCGCTGTGGGTGCAGGGCTGCGCGATCCGCTGCCCGGGCTGCTTCAACCCCCAGCTCTGGACCTTCCGGGGCGGGGAACTCGTCGCGCCGACCGAGTTGGTCGAGCGGGTCCTAGCCGCCGGCACCGAAGGGGTGACCCTGCTCGGCGGCGAACCCTTCGACCAGGCCGGCGCGCTGGCCGAGGTGGCCGCCGGGGTGCGCCGGGCCGGCCGGTCGGTGATGACCTTCACCGGCTACACCCGCGACGGCCTGCGCCGCGCCGTCGACAGCGGACGCGAGGACGTGGCAGCCCTGCTGGCCGAGACCGACCTGCTGGTCGCCGGGCCGTTCCGGGCCGATCTGGTCGACACCGCCCGGCCCTGGGTGGGCTCCACCAACCAGGAGTTCGCGCTGCTCAACGACCGCTTCCCGGGGCTGCTCGACGAGCTGCCCCGCACGCCGGACCGGGTCGAGGTGACCGTCGACGCCGCCGGCCGGGTCTCGGTCAACGGCTGGGCCGAGGTCGACGCGCTGGACGAGCTGCTGGACTCGGTGGGCCGCCCCCAGCGCCGGTCGGCCGGGGTCGAGCGCCGGTAGCCTCACCCCGGGGCCGCCCGGCGGGTCAGCCGCCAGTACTGCCGCTTCTCCTCGTCCCGCACCACCACCCCGAGCCGGGCCAACTCCCGCCGCAGGTCGTCGGCGTCCCCGCGCCGGCCCCGGTCCACCGCCTGCTGCCGCGCCCGCAGCAGGGCGTCCGCCCCCGTTGGCAGCCCCGGCAGCCCGTCCACCCACCGCCGGTACGCGTCCCGGTGCGGGTCCGCGTCCGCCCACGGCCAGCCGTGCGCCCGGAACGCGGCGGCCAGCCGCCCGGCGCTCACGTCGCCGGGCTCCCGGGCCAGCTCCTCCTCCCCGTCGCCCAACAGCACCAGGTCCCGCCGGTCGACGAACACCACCCGCACGGCTCGGCGGGAAACCTCCCGGTCCCGCCCGTCGCGGCGCAGCCGGACCCGGTCCGGGTCCACCTCGACCCGCAGCCGTTCCCGGGTGCCGATCCCGGCCACGACGATCCCGGCCAGCGCGCCGAGCGCCACCGCCCCGGCCGTGGCCCAGGGCTCGGGCAGCCCGGCCAGCAGCTCGAACCAGCCCTGCGCGGGCACCCACGGCAGCCCGGCGACCGAGCCGGCGACGACGGTGAGCAGCCAGCCGGTGCCGGCCCCGACCAGCGGGAAGCCGCCCCACATGACCGCCAGCTCGCCCGTCCCGCCGTCGACCCGCGTCGGCGCGTCTTCGGCCCCCACGGTCAGGACACCTCCCGGCGCAGCGTGCGGACCAGCCCGGCAGCCAGCGGCAGCACCGTCCAGGCCAGCACCGACACGGCCATCCGCCCCCACTGGCCGGCCGTCACCTCCGGCCCGAAGAGCGGCTCCGTGGTGGCGGTGGTGTCCAGCCAGCGGGCCGGCTCCCGCAGCGCCGTGACCATGCCGGCGAGCACCGCCCAGACCGTCGGCAGCAGCAGGTAGGTGACCACCGCCAGCGGGGTGTTCAGCAGCAGCAGGCCGAACGCCGCACCCATCAGCACCCCCAGCACCTGCAGGACCACCGCGTGCAACAGCCGGGCGGCCTCGAACGACCAGTCGCCCGACCCGCCGGTCGCCTTCGCGACCAGCGTGCCGAGCGCGGCGACGGCCAGGGTGACCAGCACCGACGCCAGCGCGGCCAGCACCACCGCGGCGAGCTTCGCGACGATCACCCGCTCCCGGCGGGGCACCAACGCGTACGTGGTCAGCGCTGTGCGCTGGGACCACTCCCCGGTGATCGACAGGATGCCCAGCACCGGCAGGAGCAGGCCGGCGGGGAGCAGCTGCGGGACGAAGAACGCGGTGAACGTCTGTTCGTCGTCGGCCAGCACCCACAGCTGCACCACGACGATCGCGACGGAGACCAGGCCGATGCTGGCCAGCAGCCACCGGCCGGCCCGGGTGTCGACGAGCTTGCGCAGCTCCACGGCGGTCAGCCGGGACAGCGACGGTCCGCGTACCCCCCGGTGAGCCGGCGGGGCGACGGCGGGTGTGGTGGGCGCGGTGCTCGCGGTCATGCGGTGGTCTCCTTCGTCGACGTGCCGCCGGTGAGGGTGAGGAAGAGCTGTTCCAGGCCACCGCCGCCGGCCGGGCGCAGCTCGGTGAGGGCGACCCCCGCGTCCGCCGCCGCCTGCCCGACCACGCCGGGCTCGGCCTGGACCAGCAGGCCGCCGCCGGGCGACGCGGCCGGACCGGTGGCTACCGTCGCGGCGAGCCCCGCCTCAGCCAGCGCCCGCCGTAGGGCCTCCCCGTCGCGGGCCCGGACCAGGGTGCCGGCGTCGGCCAGCAGTTCGTCCGTGCCGCCGGAGGCGACCACCCGACCACCCCCGATCACCACCAACTGGTCGGCCACCGCCTCCACCTCCCTCAGCAGGTGGGAGGAGAGCAGCACGGTGCCGCCCCGATCGGCGAAGTCGCGCAGCAGGCCGCGCATCCAGAAGATGCCCTCCGGGTCCAGGCCGTTCGCCGGCTCGTCCAGGATCAGCACCCGGGGGTCGCCCAGCAGCGCGTGCGCCAGGCCGAGCCGCTGCCGCATCCCCAACGAGTACGCCCCGACTCGCCGCCGCGCGGCGGTCGCGCCCAGCCCGACCTGGTCGAGCTTCACGTCGACCTCCCGCCGGGGCACCCCCATCGTGGCGGCGGCCAGCGTCAGCACCTCCCGCCCGGTCCGCCCGGCATGCTGCGCCGAGGCGTCCAGCAGCACGCCGACCTCCCGGCCCGGGTTCGCCAGCCGCCGGTACGGCACGCCGCAGACGGTGGCGGTGCCCGCGCTCGGCGGGGCCAGCCCGCAAATCATCCGCATCGTGGTGGACTTGCCGGCCCCGTTCGGGCCGAGAAAGCCGGTGACGCTGCCCGGCGCGCAGGTGAAGCTGACGTCGTCGACGGCGGCGCGACCGCCGTACCGCTTGGTCAGGTGCTCAACTTCGATCATGGGTCGAGCCTGCCCGCGCCACCCGGCCGGGCGCTGCGGTCACCGGTCGAGAACCACATCGACCTCCGGCCACGGCCGGCGTCGACTTTGGTAGCTGTCGGCGTGGCTGCGGCCTTCCTAGCATGGGGTGGTGACCAGCGCCGTCGTACCGGATCATCCCTGGCTGCTGCCGGGTGCCCTCGCCAACGGGGCGTCGCCCGGGGCGCGACCCCGACGGACCACCCGCGACTGGCTGGTGGACGCCCACCTCTTCCTGTTCGCCCTCGGCTGGGCCGTCGTCGCCGCCTGGGACGCCGGCCAGCCCGTTCCGGAGGTGGCCGGGCGGCTGCCGTACGAGTGGTTGCAGGGCCTCGACACGGTGCTCGGGCTGCTGGCCTGCGCGGCGCTGTGGCTCCGCCGCCGCTGGCCCCTCGGCCTGGCGGTGGCCACCCTGCCGCTCGGGCTGTTCTCGGCGACCGCCGCGGTGGCCCTCGTGGTCATCATGTTCACGGTCGTGGTGCACCGGCCGCTGTCGCAGGCCGCGCTGGTGTTCTGCGGCAGCGCGCTGACCAGCGTCAGCTATGCGTTGCTCCGCCCCGACCCGGCGATCGGATTCCGGGGCGAGCTGGCCTGGGCGGCCGTCTTCACCGGCTCGGTGCTCGCCTGGGGGATGTTCGTCCGGGCCCGGCGGCAGCTCATCCTGTCCCTGCGCGACCGGGCCGAGCGGGCCGAGGCGGAGCAGCAGCTCCGGGTGGCGCAGGCCCGGCAGTTGGAGCGCACCCGGATCGCCCGGGAGATGCACGACGTGCTGGCGCACCGGATCTCGCTGCTCAGCCTGCACGCCGGCGCGCTGGAGTTCCGGCCGGACGCGCCGCCGCAGGAGGTCGCCCGGGCGGCCGGCGTGATCCGGGAGAGCGCCCACGCCGCCCTCCAGGACCTGCGCGAGGTCATCGGCGTCCTCCGCGCCGACGACCCGCCCCCACCCGGCCCGGCGTCGGCTGGGTCGGCCCGCCCCGGCCCCGCCCCCGCCCCGGCGGCCCGATCGGCGTCGCCGCCGCAGCCGGCTGCGGTGGAGCGGCCACAGCCCACCCTGGCCGACGTACCCGGGCTGGTCGCGGAGTCCCGGGCCGCCGGCATGCGGGTGGAGGTGGTCGACACCGTCGAGGCGGCCGGGTCCGCGCCCGCGGCACTCGGGCGCGGCGCGTACCGGATCGTCCAGGAGGGGCTGACCAACGCCCGCAAGCACGCGCCGGGCGCGGCCGTCACCGTCCAGCTCTCCGGTGCACCCGGCGAGGGGCTGACCGTCGACGTCCGCAACCGCTGGCCGGTGGGATCCGGGTCGTCGTCCGCCATCCCCGGCGCCGGCACCGGCCTGGTCGGCGTCGCCGAGCGGGTCAGCCTTGCCGGCGGGCGCCTGGAGCACGGGCGGGACGGGTCCGGCGACTTCCGGCTGACCGCCTGGCTACCCTGGCCGGCATGACCGGGCGGGAACACGACGACGGCGGCCCCGGACAGGGCGACCCGGGGGAGCCCGTGCGGGTGCTGATCGTCGACGACGACGCCCTGGTCCGGGCCGGCCTGTCGATGATCCTCGGCGGCGTGCCCGACCTGCGGGTGGTCGGCGAGGCCGCCGACGGCGACCAGGTGTCGGCCGCCGTCGCCGCCTGCGCGCCCGATGTGGTGCTGATGGACATCCGGATGCCCCGGGTGGACGGGCTCGCCGCCACCGAGGCGCTGCGTGCCCAGCCCCGCCCGCCCGAGGTCCTCGTCCTGACCACCTTCGACGCCGACGACCAGGTGCTGCGGGCGCTGCGCGCCGGGGCGGCCGGCTTCCTGCTCAAGGACACCCCGCCCGCCGAGATCGTCCGGGCGGTGCGCCGGGTCGCCGCCGGGGAGGCCACCCTGTCGCCTACGGTCACCCGGCAACTGATCCGGCACGTCACCGCGTCCGGGCCGGCCGGCGTCGACCCCCGTCGCGAACGGGCGCTGCGGTTGCTGGCCGGGCTCAGCGAGCGGGAACGGGAGGTCGCGGTCGCCCTCGGTCAGGGCCGGACCAACGCCGAGATCTCCGTCGAGCTGTTCATGAGCGTGGCGACGGTCAAGGCGTACGTCTCGCGCCTGCTCACCAAGCTCGACCTGAACAACCGCGTTCAGGTCGCCATCCTGGTCCACGACGCCGGCCTCGCCTGATCCGGCCGCAGCCGCTGCCCGAGCTTGGTTTTTGTGATGTGGCGCGGGGCTGTCGTCAGAGCACCGCGGGGCAGTCCTCGCGGTCGGGCCGGCGGATCCCGCCTGGCGGCCCCCGGTCAGTCGCCGCTGGTGCCGATCCCGCAGTTCGGCGCGGACCAGACGGTCGTGTTCGACGTCTGGTCGCTGTTGTTCTCCCGGCGGGAGTCCACGTGGACGTGGTCGCCGTGGTCCGGGTACCCGGGGCCGTAGATGCCGCTGAAGCCGTGGTCGCGGGCCGCGCGGGCGGCGTCGCACAACGACGAGTCGCGGGGGACGAGGTCGGCGGCGGTGCCGTAGAGATGCTGGCTGTCCGATGCCCCGCCGACCTGCTGGTTGCACTCCTCGCTACGGAAGCCGCTGGTGACGAGCAGCGGCTTGTCCCCGAGGTCGCGCCGCAGCGCCTCCAGCTTCCACATGGTGCGCAGCGCGTTGGCCTTCGTCTTCGTCGCCGACAGCGGGCCCCCGCTCCAGCCGCCCCGGCCACAGCCGTCGTCCAACTCCTTGTAGCTGAAGTGACGCGGGGTGCAGTCGTTGTCCTGGAGCGCGTACAGCTTGGTGTACGTCTGCGGCCCGGCGACCCCGTCGGCCTTCAGCCCGTACGCCGACTGGAAGCGCTTGACCGCGGCGGCGGTCTTCGGGCCGTACCGGCCGTCGTTCTCCACGATGTCCCGGGTGCCGGCCCACCCGGCGACCCGGATCTGGAGTTGGCGGACGTCGTCACCGGAGCGCCCCTGGTACAGGTTGCGCTTCCAGGTGTAGCAGCCGTCGGCGTGGGCGGCCGGGGCGGCCACCACCGTGGCGACCGCGACGCCCGGCAACGCCAGGGCGAACGCGACCGCGGCCCGCTTCAAGGTTTCGGCACGCACGGAAGTCCTCCCGTAAGGAGAGTGAATGGGGTGAGCCGGGCCCGTCGACCGGGATGTCCCGTCCGTTCCACCCTCGCATCGTGGCGTCCTTCCGGAGGCGAATAACCGAAATTGTTCTCGCTTCTCCCGTCGTTGGGGATCTGCCGGAAAGGGAGACCGGAATGGGGATAACCCATTGCGGGCCGCCGATGCACGGAGTGGTCGAAACGGTACGCGGGGCGTGGCGTGACGGAAACGTGATTCGGGCCCCGACGGAGGGTGACCGTCGGGGCGCGAGCGACCGGCGGTAACGTCACCGGAGGCTGGGGAGGTGGCTGTGGCACGTGGTGGCGTCTTCTGTGTCGAGGGGCAGTGGCATCGCGACCTCAACGAGCGCGGATCGGTCCTGCCGACCCTGGAACTGCTCGAACGGCTCGGCAAGATCCGGTTCATCCACAAGGACGCGGCCACCCGGGACGAGCTCTTCTACTTCCTCGACCGCTGGCTGCTCAAGCAGTACGCCGACTACCGGGTGGGCTTCTTCGCCATGCACGGCGAGCCGAGCCGGCTCTGCCTCACCGACTGGGATTCCGTCGACCTCGCCGACGTGGCCGAGCGGATGGCCGGCCGGTGCGCCGGCCGGCGGCTCTACTTCGGCAGCTGCTCGGTGCTGCGGGCGTCCGACGCCGTGCTGCGCGACTTCCTCGACGTCACCGGCGCCGCGTTGATCTGCGGCTTCACCCGCGAGGTCGACTGGGTGGAATCCGCCGCGTTCGAGACCGTGCTGCTCGACGTGCTCGCCAACGGGCACCGGCACAACGCTGCCGAGCTGCGGATGGGCTCCGCGCACTGGGCCCCCCTGGCGGCGTACCTGGGCTTCCGGGTGATCTACGCCAACGGCCGGGCGTGGCGGCCGACCGTGCGACCCCGGGTGCCGGCCCAGCCCACGGGACGGACCGCAGCCCGGCCCCGCTCGGCGGGCACCGGCAGAAACGACTGACGGCACACGGCCCGGTCCCGGCGGCCCAGGTCCCGGCGGCTCAGTATCCGGCGGTGAAGCGCATGTTCTCGAAGCGCGGATGCTCGATCTCGTCCACGACGGCGACGGCCAGGTCCTCGTAGCTCAGCACCGCGCGGCCCCGCTCGTCGGTGACCGGCTCGTCCGTGCCGGTCCGGTAGTGGCCCGTTCGCTCGCCGGGGTGGAACTCCAGCGGCGGTGGGGAGACGTACGTCCAGGTCACCCCTTCGGCCGAGGACCGGTACCAGGCGAGGGCGTCGGCCTGGCCCAGCGCGGAGTCCCGGTACTCCTCGGGGAAGTCCGGCTCCTCGAGGAACGGCACGCCCCTCGGGTTGAGCAGGGTCGCCCCGCCGCCGACGTGGATCACCCGGGGTGGGTTCGGCAGGTCCCGCAGCACCGTGATCAGGTTCTCCGCCGCGTCCCGCCACAGCGCCCGCTCCCCGCCGCCGACCGCCACCACGATCGCGTCCGCGCCCGGGGCCAGCTCCCGTACGCTGCGCGCCGAGGTGACGTCGCCGGTGACCAGGTCGACCCCGGCCGGCAGGTAGCTGACCGCCTCCGGCCGGCGCACCGCCGCGGTCACCCGGTGGCCCCGGTCCACCGCCTCGGCGGTGATCCGCGAACCCGCCGTGCCGCCGGCCCCGAACACCACGATGTCGCTCATCGCCTGACCGCCTCCCGCGCCGCACCCGTCCGCGCGGCTGTCGTCGCCCGTCCCCAGGCTAGGGAGCCGAGCGCCCCCGGCGGTGCCGTTCCGGCGATCCCGACCGGGCTCAGTCGACGAGGGCGGAGTAGACGAGCTGACGCAGCTGCGTGCGCAGCGGGTAGGTGCTCGACGGCAGGAGCTGGGTGAACAGCAGCGCGGTGACCTCCTCCGCCGGGTCCACCCAGAACGCGGTGCTGGCCATCCCGCCCCAGTAGTACTCGCCGACGCTGCTCGGCACCCGGGCCGGGACCGGGTCCTGCACCACGGCGAAGCCGAGGCCGAACCCGACGCCCTCCAGCACCGTCTCGGCGAACCCGGACGGGGAGAACGAGGCCAGGTCCTGACCGCCGGGCAGGTGGTTGCGGGTCATGAAGCGCACCGTCCGGGGCCCGAGCAGGCGCACGCCGTCCAACTCGCCGCCGCGCAGCAGCATCTGGGTGAAGCGGTGGTAGTCGGCGGCCGTCGAGACCAGCCCGCCGCCGCCGGACAGCCAAGACGGTTCGGTCAGCGCGGCCCGGCCGATCGAGTCGGCCCGGAACACCTGGCCGGTCGCCGGGTTCGGGGCGTACAGGGCGGCCAGCCGCTTGGCGTCCGGCTCGTCGACCCACCAGCGGGTGTCGGTCATGCCCAGCGGTCGCAGGATCCGGTCGGCGAGGAACTGGTCCAGCCGCCGGCCGGAGACGACCTCGACGAGCCGGCCGAGCACGTCGGTGGAGACCCCGTAGTTCCAGCTGCTGCCCGGCTGGAAGAGCAGCGGCAGCCGGGCCAGTGTCCGCGTGGCGGCGGTCAGGTCGGCCCCGGCGGGCACGCTGAGATCGAAGCCGGCGGCCCGGTACAGGCCGTCGACCACCGAGACCTGGGCGAAGCCGTACGTCAGCCCGGCGGTGTGGGTGAGCAGGTGCCAGATCCGGATCGGCTCTACCGTCGGCACCGTGTGCGGGCTGGTCACCGGGCCCTTGTGGTAGACCCGGGCGTCGGCGAACTCCGGCAGCCAGCGGCTGATCGGGTCGGTCAGCTCGAACCGGCCCTCCTCCCACAGCATCATCGCCGCGACTGAGGTGATCGGCTTGGTCATCGAGTAGATGCGCCAGAGGGTGTCCGGCTCGACCGGGGCGCCTGCCTCCCGGTCCCGCAGGCCGTAGGTCGAGGAGTGGGCGATCTCGCCCCGGCGGGTGACGACGATCTGCCAGCCGGCGAGCCGCCCCTCGTCGACGTACCTGCCGAAGTGTTCGTCGATCCGCGCCAGCCGGGCGGGATCGAAGCCGAGCCGGTCGGGGTCGGTGCTGCGCGCCACACTCACCCGCCGAACCTACTAGCCGGTACGGGCGGTGCGGAAGACGCCGGCTTGCCCAGTAGGCTGACCAGGTGCTGGAGCCGACCGAGGACGTCACCTTCCGCCACGACGACTGGTACGGCGAGGAGCTGGTCGACCGGCACTTCGTGCGCTGCGAGTTCTTCCACGTGGACCTGACCGAGGCGGTCAGCCGGGGTGCCGTCTTCACCGGTTGCACCTTCGGCAACGTGGCGTTCAACGCCTCCCGGCACACCGACTCGGCCTTCACCCGCTGCGTCTTCAAACGGTGCAACCTCTTCGACGCCGAGTTCACCGGCTGCAAGCTGGTCGGCAGCAGCTTCGCGGAGTGCGACCTGCGTCCGCTGCGGATCGACGGCGGGGACTGGTCGTTCGTGGCCCTGCCGGGGGCCGACCTTCGCGGGGCGCGCCTGACCGACGTGCGGATGCGCGAGGTGGACCTGACCGGCGCCGACCTGACCGGGGCCACGGTCACCGGCGTCGACCTGTCCGGGGCCCAGCTGCACGGCTCCCGTCTCTCCCGCGCCGACCTGCGTGGCAGCGACCTGTCCGCGCTCGACCCGACCGCGGTGGAGCGGGCCGACGCGCTGATCGACGCCGATCAGGCGCTGGTGCTGGCCCGGGCGCTCGGCTTCCGGCTCGGCTGACCCGGGCCGGTTCCGAGCCGCCCCGGCGTCCCCGGCAGCCGGGCCGGCCGGGGTGGATACGCCCCGGAGGGGACAGTTTGTCCGTCGCGCCGCCGCGGAGCGGCCGTACGTTTTCTGCTGTCCCGGTCCGTCCGTCCCCTGTGGAGGCTTCACCGATGAGCAGCACCGCCACCCGTACCGTCCGTCCCGCGGCTCCCCTCGGCGTCGAGGACTCGGGGGAGACGCTCCGGGATATCCCGCTGCCGCCGTACATCACGGGGGAGGACGCCCAGTTCGCGGTGCGGGCGGTGGTGGTGCACGCGCCCCGGCGGTGGTCGGGCGGGACGGTCTGCCGCAACGACGCGAGCCCGCACCCGTGCCGGCTGCACCGCTGGGGCCGGCGGGTGCTCACGCTGCGCGGCCTGCGGTCCGCCGAGATCGACGCGCTGATCGAGCGGGGCGACCCCACCGTGACGGTCCGCCCGCCCGACCGCCCCGGCGCCTGAGGACGCGGCGGGCCCGCCTCCCGTCCCGGCTGGCCCGCCGCCACGGCCCGTGGCCTGCGACCCGGGCCCCTTCCTCCGCACCCGGAAGGGGCCCGGGTCGGTCAGCAGGCGATCGGCTTCACCCAGGAGCACTCCCGGCCCTCGGGGGCCCGCGGCGTGTCGGGCGCAGCAGGCGGCACCGAGCGCGCCGCCCCCGGGTCCCTGTCGGTGTACGACGCCAGCACGATCGCGATCTGGTCCTCCAGCCCCTTGACCGACGAGGCGAGGTAGTTGTTGAGCACGACGGAGAAGGCCAGCAGATGCCCGTCGGCGTCGGTGACGTAGCCGGAGAGGCCGGACGCGCCGGTCAGGCTGCCGGTCTTGGCGTGCACGTTGTCCGCCGCAGCGGTGCCGCGCATCCGGCTGCGCAGGGTGCCGCCCACGAGACGGTCGGCGTTGCCGGCGACCGGCAGCGCGGCGTACCAGGCGTCGAACCATGGCTCGGTGCGGACCGTGGCGAGCAGGGCGGCGAACTGGGCCGGCGGGATCATGTTCCGCCGGGACAGCCCGGAGCCGTCCCGCTGGCGCAGCGTCCCGGTGTCCGTCCCGGTGTCGGCGACGTACTCGCTGATCGCGGTGAGCCCGGCCGGCCAGGTCCCGGAGCCGGTGAGGACGCGGCCGATCTCCTTGGTCAGCACCTCGGCGTGACCGTTGTTGGACAGCTTGAGGAACGGCACCATCAGTTCGGCCAGGGCCATCGAGTCGTGCCTGGCGATCGGGGTGGCGTCGGCCGGGGTGGCCCGCCCGGGCACCGTCCGGCCGAGCACCCGGACGCCGTGCCGGCGCAGGGCGGCGCGGAACACGTCGGCGGCGTACCCGGTCGGCTCCCAGACGGTCACCCACTCGCTGGCCGGGTCCGCGCCCACGGCGATCCGGCCGGTGACGACGACGGTGTTGCTCCCGTGCGCGCGCTCGAAGGAGAGGGTGGTCTCCCCGGTGGACACGGTCTCGGCGCGGTTGTCGATCCGCAGGTACCCGTTCGGCGGGGTCATGGTGACCACCGGTCTCCCCCCGGCAGTGGTGGCCGGGGCGGCGTGCACGATCGCGGTGCCCGCGTCGTAGTCCGTGTCCGGGGCGACGGTCAGCGCCGAGACCTGCGCGGCGTAGTAGTAGGGCTCGTCGTCCCAGGTCCAGTCCGAGCCGAGCCGGGTGTCGTCGTAGCGGGTGTCGTCGGCGACCAGGTCCCCGGTCACCACCCGGATGCCGGCCGCGGCGACCTGGGTGGCCAGCTTGTCGTAGTCGGCGGCGAGCATGGTGGGATCGCCGCCGCCGCGTAGGTAGAGATTCCCGGAGACCAGCCCGGCCCGCCGCCGTCCGTCCGCGCTCACCGTGGTGCTGAACCGGTGGCCCGGGCCGAGCAGCGCCAGCGCCGCCGTCGAGGTCAACAGCTTGGTGTTGGAGGCCGGGACCAGCCGGCGGTCACCGTTGCGGTCGTAGAGGGTCTCGCCCGTCGCCGTGTCCACCACGACCACCCCGGCCTGCGCGCCGGCGAGCCGGGAGTCGGCCAGGATCGCGTCGATGGTCGCGGTGAGCCGCGTCCGCGCGGGGGTGGGCGCCTCGGCGGTGGCGGTGGGGGCGCCGGCCGTGGCCGCGACGGCGACCAGCGCCGCCAGCGCGAGCGCCCGGGGGAAGAGACGACGATGCATGCGCTGATGCTGCCATGCAGCTTTCTGCCGGGAAAGCCCATCGGGTGAAGGTTATTGCCAGACCGGGGAGGTCAGGGGTTCGCGCCGTGCCGCCCTGGGAGACCGGCGGTGGGATGCCGAGGAACTCGGCCACATGCCGCCTCGCGCCGTCCATGGGCCCAGCGTAGGGAGTATCGGGGCAGCTGGTAGGCGGTTTTGCTGCGACTGTTCGGTCGAGCGTGGTCTATTTGACGGATGCCCCGTCAGGAGGCAACGTAGGCAGCGAGGGGCATGCGACCTGCCCCGTTTCGTATGGCGACGGGCCTTTCGTCGCCCAGCTCCCCCGCGTGCTCGTCCGCGGGCTGAGCCCCGGCCTGCGCCGACCGCGATCCGGAAGAACCCACGAGGAGCCGACCATGCTGACCATGACCGACAACGCCGTGCTCGTGATCCGCGACCTCGCCGCTCAGGAGGACGTCGCCCAGGACGGCGGCCTGCGCATCGCCGCCGACGCCGACGCCGGCTCGCTCACCATCGAGCTGGTGCCCCAGCCGGCGCAGGGCGACCAGGTGGTGGACACCGAGGGGGCCCGGATCTTCCTCGACTCCGATGCTGCCGAGCTGCTCAGCGACACCTCGGTCGACGCCAGCGTCGACGACGAGGGGATCGTCCAGTTCGGCTTCACCGACAAGGAGTAGTCGCTACGGCTTCACCCGCGAGGAGGCGCCGCCGGCCGCGAGGAGGGGCCGCCGCGACTCAGTCGGCCCATCCGGCCTCGCCGCCCCGCTGCGGTCGGCCGGGGCGCCCACGCTCCGGGCCGCCGCGCCACCCGCCGGTCCGGCGCTCGCCACCCGACCACGCGCGGTCCTCCCCGCCGGGCCGCGTCCCGGGTCGCCGGTCGTCCGCCGGCCGTACCCCGTCCGGTCGGCCCAGGTCGAACAGCACCCGTGCCAGGTGGTGCGAGGTGCTCCAGGCCGCCCAGTTCGTCGTCGACCCGGCCCCGGCCGTGCCCCGGGCCCGGCGCAGGATCTCGTGGTCGCCCCAGGAGAAACCCGCCCCGCCCGCCGGCCAGTGCGGCGCCGACACCAGCGTCCGGCACAGGTCCGCCACCCGCTCGTCGCCCCGGCCGCCGCGCCGCGACCAGCGGTACACCCACCACGCCCCGTCGGTCGCGTAGCGGACGGTGGGCAGCCGGTCCCCCGCGGCGTCCGCCCCGGGCACCGCGCAGTCGACCCCGTAGTCGCCGTACCCGACGCCGAGGTCGGCCAGCCGCCGCCAGAGCAGCCAGTCCCAGCGGTCCAGGCGTACCGGCTCGTCGGTGGGGAGCCGGGACAGTGTCGGCGGCACCCCGCCGGCCGCCACGGTCACCGCCTGCCAGGCGTGCCGCCGCGCCCAGTCCACCAGCCGGCGGACCCGAGGCTCCGCCGACCGGACGTCGGCCGGGCAGCAGACGTCCCCGGCGTCCACGAGGAGTTCGCACTGTTCCGGGGCCAGCCGGGTGAGCCGCCAGATCCGCTCCACGGCGGCCGTCGTCGCGTCCGGGCCCGACCGGTCGAGGCCGGCCCGCAGCCGCACCACCAGCCGGCCGGCGTACTCCCGGGCCGTCAGGCCGTGCGCCGTCAGCCGTGCGTCGCTCTCCGTGAGCCCCGCCACCGGGACCAGCGGTACGCCCCAGCGGACCAGACCGCCGCCCACCCCGTCGGGCAGCGCGGTCACGTCGACCGCCGGCAGCAGCCCCGGCGGCAGCCGGGAGAGGCTGTCCGGAAGGGAAGAGTCCATGGTGGACACGTCGAGAACCGGGGCGAGCAGGGCGGCTGCGGCGCCGTCGAGGTGTCGGAGCGCCTCCAGCGTGCTCCGTCGACCGGTGAGGACGGGGCGGTAGACCGGCTCCGCCGCCCGACCCCAGTGCGCGGGCACCATAGTTCAATGTAGCGACACATCGGCGCCCGTCACAGGGCTTCCGGTAAATGCGGGTGCGCGGTCGTGCCGGTCGCTACCATGCTCGGGTGCCCGGCACCCCCATTCGCTACCGCTCGTCGGACGAGGACAGCGCCCGGTGGCGCGGTTTCCCCTTCCGCGACGGCGACATCGTCATCAGCACCCGGTCCAAGAACGGCACCACCTGGATGCAGATGATCTGCGCCCTGCTGGTGTTCGGCACACCCGACCTGCCGGCTCCACTGCCGGAGCTGTCACCCTGGCTGGACTGGCTGATCGAGCCCCGCGACGAGGTGTACGCCCGGCTCGCCGCCCAGCCGCACCGCCGGTTCGTCAAGACCCACACCCCGCTCGACGGGATCCCGCTGGACGACCGGGCGCACTACGTCGTGGTGGCCCGGCACCCGCTGGACATGGCGGTCTCCCTCTGGCACCAGAGCGGCAACCTCGACCGGGAGCGCTTGGCCGAGTTGACCGGCGAGCCGGCGCCGCAGGGACCGCCTGCCCCGCGCACCCCGTTGGTGGAGGCGCTGGGGAGTTGGGTGGACCGGGAGGCCGACCCGCGCGAAGAAATGGACTCCCTCCAGGGGGTGATGTGGCATCTCGGTGATGCCTGGGCCCGCCGGGACCGCCCCAACGTGACTCTGGTGCACTACGACGACCTGGTGGCCGACCTGGACGGGCAGATGCGCGCGCTGGCCGGCCGGTTCGGCATCGAGGTGCCCGCGCCGCGCTGGCCGGAGCTGGTCGAGGCCGCCACCTTCGACCGGATGCGCCAGCGGGCCGACCGGCTCGTCCCCGACCCGGCGGGCGTGCTGAAGGACCGGTCGGCCTTCTTCCGGCGCGGTCGCTCCGGGCAGGGCCGTGAACTGCTCGACGCGGCGACGCTGGCCCGGTACCGGGCCCGGACCGCCGCCCTCGCCCCGCCGGACCTGCTCGCCTGGCTGCACCGCGACGGCTGACCAGCCCCGGCGACGGCCCCGGGGACCGGTCGGTGTCGGGCCCGGACACGGGCGCACGGCGCCGCCGCGACCCGGGGGTCGTAACGTCGCCGCGCTCCGGCCGTCTCCCACCACCGCAGCCGTACGGCGGTACGCCGGCGGGGACCTGGCTCGACCGGCCCGGTTGCGCCGGCTGATGCTCTCGATGCCCGGCCAGGGCGGGCCCAAACCCCGGATCTGTGGGGATTTCCATCATCTGTCGTTCCCGGCGTGACGGGGGCCGTCACCGGGTATGTGCCCGTCATGGAGCATTTCACGATCGCGACCGTCGCCGAGAAGAGCCCAGATTTCCGGCGGGTGCTGTGGACCGGTGAGCACACCCAGTTGGTGATCATGACCATCCCGCCGGGCGGCGAGATCGGCGAGGAGGTCCACGAGGACACCGACCAGATCCTCACCTTCGTCAGCGGCACCGGCGAGGCCCGGGTGGCCGGGGAGAAGAAGGAGGTCGCCCAGGGCGACCTGGTGGTCGTGCCGGCCGGGACGAAGCACAACTTCGTCAACACGGGCCCCAACCCGCTGGTCCTCTACACCGTCTACGGCCCGCCCGAGCACGCCGACCAGGCCGTGCACCGGACCAAGGAGGAGGCCGACGCGGCGGAGGCGGCCGGCAAGGACGAGCCGCCGACCTCCTGACCGGTCCGGCCCGGCCGGCGAGGGCCCCCGCGCCCTCGCCGGCCTGATCCGGGCGGGCGCGGGTACCCGGCGCGGGTGGACCAGCCGCCGATCTCCGACTACGGGTTTCTCTCCGACTGCCGCTCCGGCGCGCTGGTCGGCCGGGACGGCTCGGTCGACTGGTGGTGCCCGGACCGGTTCGACGGCGCCTCGGTCTTCGGCCGGCTGCTGGACCCACGGGGCGGGCACTGGCGGCTCGCGCCGCTTGAGCCGGCCCGGGTGGAGCGGGCGTACCGGCCGGACACGCTGGTGCTGCGCACGGTCCACCACACGTCCTCCGGCAGCGTCGCGGTCACCGACGCCCTCTCCGCCCAGATCGGCGCGCGCGGCCACGAGGTGGGGATGGACTCCCCGGCCGTGCTGCTGCGGGTGGTCGAAGGGCTCACCGGTCGGGTCCGGATGGGCCTGGAGTTCGTTCCGCGCCCCGAGTACGGCCTGCTCACCCCGTACCTGCACGAGCAGGACGACGGCGGTGTGCTGGCCGCCGCCGGGCCGGTCAAGCTGGTGCTGCGCGGCACCGGACCGGCCCTGCGCGCCGACCAGGACCGGGTCCGGCAGGAGTTCGAGGTCGCCGCCGGGCAGCGCGTCGGCTTCGACCTGGCGTACGCGCCGGCGTACCGCGACCGGCCGGCCCGGCTGGACCCGGTCGTCGCGCTCGCCGAGACGGTGCGGGCCTGGGAGGGTTTCCGGGAGACGCACCGCTACGACGGCGCGTACGCCCCGCAGGTGCGGCACGGCGCGACCGTGCTCACCGGGCTGACGTACGCCCGCAGCGGCGCGGTCGCCGCGGCCCTGACCACGTCCTTGCCGGAGCGGATCGGCGGCGACCGCAACTACGACTACCGCTTCTCCTGGCTGCGCGACTTCTCGATGACCATGCGCGCCCTCTGGGTCGCCGCCTGCCCGACCGAGGCCTCCCGGCTCTTCGCCTGGGCGGCCCGCTCGATCGGCCGGGTCGGCGGGTCGCCGGTGCCCGTGTTGTTCGGGCTGGAGGGGGAGCGGGACCTCTCCGAGCACGACTGCACCCACCTGCGCGGGTACGCCGACAGCCGGCCGGTCCGGATCGGCAACGACGCGTGGCGGCAGCGCCAGCTCGACGTGCCGGGCGAGGTCATCTCGGCGGTCTGGCGGCTGCACGAGCAACTCGGCGAGCCGTTCGCGGAAGAGCTGCGGGAGATGGTGGTGGGGCTCGCCGAGCAGGTCGCCGCGACCTGGCGGCTGCCCGACCGGGGGATGTGGGAGACCCGGGACACCGACCGGCACTACCTGTCGTCCAAGGTGCTCTGCTGGACGGCGCTGGACCGGGCGGTCGTGTTGGCCCCGCGGCTCGGCGACCGCGCCGACCCCCGTCGCTGGGCGGCGATCAGGGACGAGATCCGCGCGACCGTGCTCCGCGAGGGCTGGAACGACCGGGTCGGCGCGTACACCGGGGCCTTCGGCTCGACGGAGCTGGACGCCTCGGCCCTCTTCCTGCCGGTGGTGCACTTCCTGGAGGCGTCCGACCCGCGGATGCGCGCCACCATCGCGGTGGTCGAACGTGAACTGGGCACCGACGACGGGCTGGTGCGGCGCTGGAACACCGACCCGGCCGGCTTCCTGCTCTGCTCGTTCTGGCTGGTGGAGTGCCTGGTGATGGCCGGTGAGCCGGAGCGGGCCCGGCGGCTGTTCGAGCGGATCCTCGGGCACGCCAACGACGTGGGGCTGTTCGCCGAACAGATCGACCCGCGCACGGGGGCCCAGCTGGGCAACTTCCCGCAGGCGCTGTCCCACATCGGGCTGATCAACGCCGCCTGGCGGCTCACCGACCCGGCAGCGGCCTGAGCCCCGGTGCCCGACCCGGCCGTGCGCCGCGACGGTGGCGACCGGGGTCCCGTAGGCCGGCGGTGGTGTCGAATCGGGCCCGTTCCCGCCGTCGCAGGCTGCAACAGGTCTGCAACCGCCAGGCATTGACGATGCTGTGTGGCCGGTCATAGCCTCAGACGTGGGAAAGCCCTTTCCCCGAGGTGGTGAACCCACCTTCCCCTGCGCGGTGACGGGCACTCCGCCAGGGCGCACGGTCCTCGGGCGTGGACCGACCGTCCCGAGCGCGCCACGACGCGCCTCGTCGTGGCCGCAACCACTTCCGAGAGCCGCCACCATCCTGCAAGGAGGACAGAAGTGCAGATCAGACGCGCCAGAAACCGGCACCCGCTGCTGTGGGCGGTGGGGGCAGGGGCGACCGCGGCCACCCTCGCCGCCGGCATGGGCTCCTCCGCCTTCGCGGCCGGTGTCTTCTCCGACAACTTCAACGACGGCGACGCCTCCGGCTGGTCCAAGTCAGGCGGCACCTGGTCGGTGCTCACCGACGGTTCCGGGGTGTTCAACCAGGCCAGCACCAGCAGCGAGCTGGCCCGGCAGTTCGCCGGCCAGACCGACTGGACCGACTACCAGGTGCAGGCCCGGGTGAAGCCCACCGGCTTCGGCTCCTCCACCGGGCTGGTCGGCCTCGCCGCCCGCTCCACCAGCAGCACCAAGATGTACCGGCTGGCGCTGCTCGGCTCCGGCCGGGCCGAACTCCAGGCGGTCAACGGCAGCCAGATCACCGCGATCGGCTCGGCCTCGCTCCGGGTCAGCGCCGGGAACTGGTACACGCTGCGGATCGAGACCAGCGGCAGCACCATCCGCGGCTTCGTCAACGGCACGCAGATCGCCTCCGGCAGCAACAGCCTGGCCGCGTCCGGCCGAGTCGGCCTGGTCACCGCGTACGCCGGCGGCAGCTTCGACGACGTGACGGTCGGCTCGGGCGGCGGCGGCACGCCGACCACCCCACCGTCGACGACCGCCCCGCCGACCAGCGCCCCGCCGACGACGCCCCCGCCGACCACCCCGCCGGCGAGCTGGCCGACGCCCACCAGCAGCCAGAAGGTCGACGCGACCATCCCGGTCTCCGGCACCCTCGACGGCGGCATGAAGCGCTACTACGGCATCGGCGACGGCGGCCAGTCCGAGAGCCAGGACCCGATGTTCGAGCTGGCCGCCGGGGCCACCCTGAAGAACGTGATCATCGGGGCGCCGGCCGGTGACGGCGTGCACTGCGAGGGCAACTGCACCCTGATCAACGTCTGGTGGGAGGACGTGGGCGAGGACGCCGCCACCTTCCGCGGCGGAACCACGTACACGGTCGACGGCGGCGGCGCACGGTCCGGCACCGACAAGGTGTTCCAGCACAACGGCGCGGGCACCGTCCACATCAGGAACTTCCGGGTGGAGAACTCCGGCAAGCTCTACCGGGCCTGCGGCAACTGCTCGACCTCGTACCAGCGGCACGTGGTGCTGGACAACATCACCGCCACCTCCACGAAGGTGCTGGCCGGCATCAACACCAACTGGGGCGACACCGCCCGCTTCAGCCGGATCACCATCCTCAACGATCCCAGCCACAGCACCAAGATCTGCCAGAAGTGGAAGGGCGTACCGAAGGGCAGCGAGCCGACCGAGATCGGCGAGGGCGCCGACGGCGTGAACTGCTTCTACTCCGAGTCCGACATCGCCTGGAGGTAGGGGAGCGGCGGCTCGACCCCGGGGGTGGGTCGGGCCGCCGAGGCCCTGCGGACCGTCCGCGTCCGCAGGGCCTCCCGCACCCGTCCGCCGATGGGCCCGTCGTGGTCGGTCAGGCCACCACCGGCACCGCCGCCCGCCCCGGGACGCCGCTCCCCTGAGGGCGCCGGGCCGTTCCCCCCGGGCTGGCATGGTCGGTGGGATCGTGGGTAGAACAGCCGCCATGGACAGCCTCGACCAGCCCAACGTCCTGCTCCCCGGCGACGTGCGGATGCCGCTGCTCGGCTTCGGCACCTGGCAGGCCACGGGCCAGGCCGGGTACGACGCCGTGCTCGCCGCCCTCGACGCCGGTTACCGGCACCTCGACACCGCCACCATGTACGGCAACGAGGAGGAGGTGGGGCGGGCGGTCCGGGAGAGCGGGCTGCGCCGGGAGGACATCTTCATCACCACCAAGCTGCCGCCGGAGCGGGTGGGACGGGAGCGGGAGACGATCGAGGCCAGTCTCCGCGCGCTCGGCACCGACCACGTCGACCTCTGGCTGATCCACTGGCCGCCGTCCTCACCGGCCGACAGCATCCCGGTCTGGCGGGAGTTGCTCGCGGCCCGGGACGAGAACCTGACCCGGGCGGTCGGGGTGAGCAACTACGGCACCGCGCAGATCGACGAGCTGATCCAGGCCACCGAGGAGAACCCGGCGGTCAACCAGATCCGGTGGAGCCCGTCGCTGTACGACCGGCAGCGGCACCTGGAGCACCGGGACCGGGGCGTGGTGCTGGAGGGGTACAGCCCGTTCAAGTCCAGCGACCTGGCGGACCCGGTGCTGACCCGGATCGCCGCCGCGCACGGCGTGTCGCCGGCCCAGGTGGTGCTGCGCTGGCACATCGACCACGAGATCGTGGTGATCCCGAAGTCGGTCACCCCTGAGCGGATCAGGGCCAACGCCGACATCTGGGGCTTCTCACTGACCGCCGAGGAGATGCGCGACATCGACGCCCTCGGCACCTGAGGTGGCAGGTTGGTACACGTTTCGCTGAATACATCGCCTGATGTATGGTCGCGGACGTGGATACGTTGACGTATGGGCAGGTGCTGGCTCGGTTCGGTCATGCCCTGTCCGATCCGATCCGCGCCCGGTTGCTGCTGGCGCTGCGGGAAAGC
Organism: Micromonospora sp. NPDC002296; assembly: GCF_040296145.1. Classification (NCBI taxonomy): domain Bacteria; kingdom Bacillati; phylum Actinomycetota; class Actinomycetes; order Micromonosporales; family Micromonosporaceae; genus Micromonospora; species Micromonospora sp. NPDC002296. The sequence continues at coordinate 62,725 of NZ_JBEOWQ010000019.1, read as the reverse complement.
CCGGGGTACCCGGCCGAGTTGGCGGAGTTGGTGGGCACAACGCGGCAGAACTTGTCGAACCACCTGGCGTGCCTGCGGGGTTGCGGCCTTGTGGTGGCCGTGCCCGAGGGGCGGCGCAGCCGCTACGAACTGGCCGACGCCCGGTTGGTTCACGCGTTGGGTGACCTGCTGGGCCTGGTCCTGGCCGTCGATCCCGCCGCCTGCGCAGACGCGGACGAGAAGGACTGCTGTTGATGGCCTCCCCGTTGCTCCAAGTCGACCAAGGCACCCTCGCGGCGCGGCGCGCTGTGCTCGCTCGACGAGTACGGCTGCTCGTGGCCGCGACGATCACCTACAACGTGATCGAGGCGGTAGTAGCGATCACTGCCGGTGCGGCGGCGTCATCCACCGCGCTGATCGGCTTCGGTCTTGATTCGGTCATCGAGGTGTCCTCGGCGGCGGCGGTGGCGTGGCAGTTCGCCGGCCGTGACCCAGAGGCGCGGGAGAAGGTGGCACTGCGCGTCATCGCGGTGTCGTTCTTCGCGCTGGCCGCCTATGTCACCGTCGAGTCGGTGCGCGCACTCGCCAGCGATGGACAGGCCGAGCACTCCACCGTCGGTCTGGTCCTGGCCGCCCTGTCGCTGCTCATCATGCCGGTGCTCTCTGCCGCGCAGCGACGGGCAGGGCGTGAGCTGGGTTCCCGGTCGGCGGTAGCAGACTCAAAGCAGACCCTGCTCTGCACCTACCTGTCGGCCGTGCTGCTTGTCGGCCTGGGGCTCAACAGCCTGTTCGGCTGGTCTTGGGCCGATCCGCTGGCCGCGCTGGTCATCGCCGGGGTTGCGATCAAAGAAGGGCGAGAGGCATGGCGCGGCGACGCCTGCTGCGCGGTGCCTGTCAGCGCCGACCACCCACTCACCGTCCAGCCCCAGAACGCCGCCGCTTGCGCCTGTAAGCCCGGCTGCTCCTGCTGCGGTGACGCTCGATGACGACCGGTACTTGGATGCCCTCGTCGACTACAGCAGAGGGCGTCATTTCGTTCGGCTGGTTGCCTGGGGGTCAAGGGGTCTCGGGGCAAAGTGAAGGCAGACGTTGGCGCTCCTTCAACCAATCGGCGCGACCCAGACGGGGAAGGACGGCGGTAGCTGGTCCTCGTCAGCGGGCGAACCCGTGGCGGGGTCGACAGTCGCCAGGAGGCGCGCCGCCCGAGGATCGCGGCCTGAATACCGAGCCCTCGGGTACCGGCCGCCGGCAATCCATAGGTCCAGAACTAGAGCCACGACCGGGAGGCCGGATGCAGCGACCAGGCAGCAAACGCCTCGAACCGGCCCGGTGCGACTCAGCATAGGACGCTTGGTGCCAGGTGCGCAGCAGCACTGCTCGGCACCAACCGGCACAGGCCGACAACATGTGCCCGGCTCCCCCTGGCGGGGTTCCAGTCCTCGCCGGAGGATGTTCTCTGCTAGGTCCGGCAGGCAGTGGCGGCCGTCACGTTCTGTCGTCCCCGATGTACCGTCGGTGGTTGTTGTCTGTTGACGAGAGCTGGGGCGGGTTCCTCCTTCCTGTGCTGGGAGCGTCGTTGTGTCGCACGTCGATCCGCGTTTCGGGGCTCAGTTGCGGGCTCTGCGTGCCGGCCGGGGTCTGTCTCTGCGGGTGCTCGGGCAGCTCGCGCATCGGGGGAAGAGTCACCTGCATGATCTGGAGACGGGTGCCAAGGCTCCGACGCCCGAGACGGCCGGGCATCTTGATGAGGTTCTTCAGGCCGGCGGTGCGCTCGCGCGGCTCGTTGGTCAGCCTGTCGACCATGACGCTGAGGCCGACGATCTGCTTGCTCGGGTGCGTGTCAGCGATGTGAGCGCCGAGACGCTCACCCGGATCGAGGCGAGCGTCGACGACCTGGCCAGCGCGTACGCGACCACCCGGCCGGTGGACCTGCTTCCGATGGTGCGGAAGCACCTGGCGTATGTGGGCCGGCTGCTCGACGGTCGGGGGACTCTGGCGCAGCGGCGGCGTCTGATCGTGGCCGGCGGCTGGTTGACCGTGCTGCGTGCGACGGTGCACATCGACCTTCAGCAGCGTTCCGCAGCCGGGGCGCACCTGGTCGCCGCTGCCACGCTTGCCGAACATGCCGAGCATGCGGAGATCCAGGCGTGGTGCCTGGAGACCCAGGCGTGGGACCGACTCACCCAGGGTGAGCATCGACAGGCGATCGACCTGTCTCAGCAGGCCCAGCGGGTGGCACCTCGGGGAAGCTCGGCGCACATCCAGGCGACGGCCCAGGAGGCGCGGGGGTGGGCGCGCGTGGGTGACGTGCGGCGAACTCGTGACGCGCTGGACCGCCTGGAACGGTTGACCGCGAACCTGCCCGTGCCGGAGCGGGCCGAGCACCATTACCGGTACGACCCGACGAAGGCGCTGGCATACACGGCGACGACGCTGTCGTGGGCGGGTGACCCGGCTGCCGAGCAGGTGGCCCGGGTGGCGTTGGCGGAGTTGGACCCGCGCGGTGACGGGGGCGACCGGCCACGGCGGTCCGCATCTGCCCGCCTGGACCTGGCCCTGGCGTTGGTGGCCGCCAGCCAGCCAGACGAGGCCGGCGCGGTCGCCGCCGAGGCGATCCGTTCCGGGCGAGTGGCGCCGTCGAACTGGTGGCGGGCGCGCGAGGTGCTCCGGCGGGTCGAGCAGACCGGCACGGCAGAGGCGTCGGCGCTGCGCGAGGTGTACCAGGCGTACCGGCCCGTCGGCTGACAGAGGACAGCCGACCCGGCCAGCGGACACTCAACACCTTTGGGTAACCGCTCGATCGCTCAATGCTGTGTTCGAGGGCGGGATCGGCGCGAACACACCAGATGGCCGCAACCCGCTCGGAGCCGGGCGCGGCGGTGTCGGTCCTTCCAAGAGCACGCCGCCGCGCCCCTACCAGCGGAGGTGGGGATGAGTGACACCGGTCCGGTCGAGGGCAGAGGCGAGCAGATCCAGGCAGCGGAACGGGAAGCGGCGAGACGAAGACTGCTCGCACAAGCCGAGGCGGATCGGATACCGGTGGAGGAGACGACCCGGGCGGTGCCGGACCGGCGGTGGCGGCGTGAACACCCTTGAGCTGTTGCCGGTCGGTCGGCGGGTGGCGTACTGGCGGGGGCGGCGGAAGTTGTCGCAGCAGGTGTTCGCCGACCGGCTCGGTAAGTCGAAGAGCTGGGTCGACAAGGTCGAGCGTGGCGTCCGGTCCCTCGACAAGGTGTCCACCCTCCAGGACGTCGCCGCCGTCCTGCGCATTGACACCGTCGTGCTGCTCGGCCGGGATGCGCAACCCGCTGCGGTGGCCGAGCGGGTCGAGGGTGTCGAGCGGGTTGGTGAGGTCTTGTCGGCGTACGAGATCGCCCTGTGCCGGCCGGCGGTCCGCCGCGTCCTGCTGCCGGCGGACCGGTTGGCCCGGCAGGTCGAACACGCGTGGATCATGTTCGAGCACGCCCGGTACCCGCAGGTGATCGCCCTGGTGTTGGACCTGCTGGCCGGCGCGCAGCGCGTCCACGCCGACGATCCCGGGTGGGGCCGCCCACTGCTGGTGGAGGCGTACCGGGTGACCGCGTCGCTGCTGGTGAAGCTCGGCGAGGCCGATTTGGGCTGGCTGGCCGCCGATCGGGCCATGGCCACCGCCACCGGCGACCCCATGGTGGTGGCCGCCGCCACCGTGCAACTCGGCCAGGTGCTCCGCGCGACGGGGCGGGCGCGGGCTGCGATGTCGGCGACACTGGCTGCCGCGTACCGGATCGCCCCGCCCGACCCGGACGACGGAACACCACCGGAGCTGTCGCTGTGCGGGACGCTGCTCGTGCAGGCCGCCCTGGCTGCGGCCCGACACGGCGACGACCAGGCCACCGCCGACCTGATCGACGAGGCCGCCGGCATGGCGGCCCGGGTAGGCGACGGACACGACCACCACCGCACCGCGTTCGGACCGACAGCGGTCGACCTGGCCCGTGCCGCCGCAGCCCTCGAACTCGGGAACGCACACGACGCGGTCGCCTGGCACGAGAAGACCACCACACAAGACACCTGGCGATGGCTACCCGCCGAACACCGCGCCGCCCACCTGATCGACGCCGCCCGCGCCTACCTCCAAACGGACGACCCGATCAGCGCGGGCCGGACGCTGATCGACGCCGACCGCACCGCACCGGCCGAGGTACGCCAACGCCCCGCCGGCCGGGAGGTCCTCGCCCAGGTGGCCCGCGACCCCATGCTCCGGCCACGATCATCCAACTCGCCGCCACCCTCGGCGTGACCTGAACATGACCGCGCCGTTCCTGTCCCTGACCCAGATCCGCAACCGACTGGTCCTCACCGCCCGAGCGATTCTCCGCGACCACCGGTCCGGCCCGGACGGCCGCTGCCCCGTCTGCCGGACACCGGACTGCCCGGTGGCCACCGCCGCCCGCAACGTCCTCGACGCCGCCGAGAAAGTACAGCAGCGGAATACAGCAACCGAGCCGACCCCAACCGACCGGGACGACCCCCAACAGGCCGAATGACCCCGGAAGACACCCGATCCGACCGGCTCGCCGACAGTTCACACCGAAGGGGTCACCGGTTCGATAGCAGCATCGCCCACCAGGTCAGAGGGCACATCCAATCGACGGATGTGCCCTCTTTTGCGTCCTGGGCGGCAGGTTAGCCTCTGGCCAAACGTTCTGTCATGCCGATGAGAGGGCGTCGCGCCCGCTGTCGTACCGATGTGAGTTCGTCGAGAAGTGGCCGTTGGGCGCCGGCCTGGTCGCGCAAGTCTTGCATGGCGACCCGTACCTCTCGGCGATGTGCGGGCCTGCTGGCAGACGCTGATTGTAGGCGGGCTACAGGTTGTTGATTCGGGCCAGCAGCTCTGCCTCGGTCAGGTTTTCCAGGACCGCGTCCTGCTTGCGGCCCAGGACTGCCAGCAGCTTTTCCTTCTCCAGCTTCTTGGCTGCCGCTGCCTTCGCCGCCTGGTCCTCCGAGAGGCGGATGGCGATGACGTGCTTGACGACCTCCAACTTGGTCTCCAAGGTCGCCTTGGCCGGATTGGTCTCGGTGGCCACGAACGACTCGGTGTCGATGGCCTTGAGTTCGGCGTTGACCGCCTTGGCCACGTCATCGAGGCTGAAGCCGGACTTGGCGGTCAGCGGAAGCTCCCACAACTGTTCCGTGGTCAGCAGTCCCTTGGTCGACGGGTAGCGGAATTTCTCCCGCGTGGCCTTTTCAAAGATGGTCACGATGGCCTCTCTCCGATTTCTGGGTAGGAAATCAGAACTGGATACTGATGAGGTGGCGCCCGCCGCCGGTCATGGTCACCTTGGCGACCACAGAGCTGCGGACCGTGGAGCTGAAGCCGAGGCCGGACAGCTGATCCGGGGACGGCTCGCACTTGGTGCGATCGCCGAGAACCTCGAACACCTTGCGGTGCGGTTGCAGGTCGCCGCGGAGGAACTCGTTGTAGATTCCCCGGGTCGGCTGGTCGTTTACGCACCCTTTCAGGATGAAGAAGTAGTGGCGGTTGCCGACCTCGCCGTCGTCGAAGTAGTTCGGCGAGTACATGATGGTGGACACCGGCACGAACTGTTCGGTGGTGATTCCCCAGAGGTCCTTGCCTGCGCTGCCTTGCTGCATGCCCTTACCCGGCCGGAAAGCGGTGATCACCTCGTCGGCGACCGTCATCCGGCCCACGTCGACGGTCTCCTTGTGGCCGACCGCCCGCTCGTGGCTGTAATGCTCGATTTTCCCGTTGCTCTCGGTCTCGATCACGAAGCCGACCTCGGTGCTCTCCCGCTTGTGGAACTGGTTCACCTCGATCCGGTACTCGCCGTCGGGGACGTTGTCGGTCCAGGTGACGTTCTCCACCGGCTCGCGCGAGAACTTCCCGCCCGCGTTCATGTCGACGTCCAGCTTGTTGCGCTTGTCCTTGTACCAGATGTGGTCGCCGTTGGGTTCGAACACGTGCAGGTCGAGGTCGTCGTGGTTGAACCAGGACAGGCTCACCCGCAGCTTGCCGGTGACGTTGCCGCCGGCCCGCTTGACTTTCTCCTTGATCGAGTCGGTGACGTTGCCGTTGTAGGACCAGCCGAAATCGTTGTCCCAGGTGAACAGCCGCGGGGCGGCCGGGTGCCGGCCGGTGGTGAGACTGACGAGTTGCGGTTCGTGGCTGTTGGCCACCCACAGGTCGATGGTCGCGGCGCCGGGCAGGATGTCTTTCATGAAGGTGACCACGGAAATCTCCTCCGGCTTCGCGTCACGAAGGCGCGCACCTGCCGACCTCATGGTGGCCGCCTGCATGAGCAGCCCTTCGATGCCGTCCTTCATCCGCGACTGTGTGTCGTTGTCGACCCATAGCACGTTGGTGACCGACACATCGGACAGCCGGGCGAACCGTCGCTGCAACGACTCCTCGATGCCCAACTCGTCGATGGTCTTCATGGCAGCCTTGACCATGGCCGGGGTGATCAACGCCGTGGGGCGCTGGTAATTCTGCGGTGCCACCTTCGTCTCGAACGACCGGACCGCCTGCTCCAGGTCGACGCCTGCGGAGAGATCCTGGACGAGGGTGCCGATCACCGTGTTGCGGAAGCGGGCAGCCGGGTTCATGGCGTTGGCGAAAATGAAGGCCTGTTCGTCGGTCGCCTTCGTCCACCGGTTCTGCAGTGACCGGAACTCGGTCACCGCCCGACGATGCTCCGTGCCGCGGTAGAGGGCGTTGTCGTCGATGAGGTCGACGACGGTGTCCAGAGCGTGCTGGGTCAGCTCGGCCAGGCCACGCTGGAACACCTGCACCGCGGCGTCGAAGGCGCCCCGTGCCGCGCCGACGTCTTTGATGCGATGCCGCTTCTCCACCCGGCCGTGCAGGTGGTGCCACACCTCGACCTGGCCGTCGCGCAGCGTCCGAGTCGTCCTTGTCCCGTACTGCTCCTCGGTGGACCGAAAAATGGTGGACAACGGCAGCGTGCTGACGAACTCGTCCATTGCGGCGGCGACGACGGAGAAGACCGGGTCGGATGCGGACACCCCGGACCAGACGGAGCGGACCTGTCCGTTGTGGATCTCGACGATGTTACCGAAGTTCTTGATGAACCCACGGCAGGTCGAGCAGTCGTACTCGGACCGCTCGCGGAACCGGAGATTGGTGCCGGCGGGGAAGGAATCGAGAAAGGTGAGCCAGAGTGAGTCCCGGTCGAGACCGTCGCCGACGACGTACAACTCGCCCTTGGACATCGCGGACAGACGTATAGTCACATGCGTCACGAACTGCTGGAAATCGCCCACTGCGTCATCCTCCTTGATCATCGGAGATCCTACGAAGTGCCTGCAATCGGAGAAACGCATTTCCGGCTGTCCGCACGGTCACGGACGGGCGCCGGTGGCCGGCGGTCAGTCGACCGGATTCGCACACGGCGGTGGGGTGCCGAGCCGGCGGTCAGTAGCTCCGCCAGTTGGCCGGTGGCGCCGTTGAGCAGATCCCGGCTCACGCCGTGGTTGCCTTCCCCGGACACCGGCAGGCCTGGGTGGTCAGCAGTGGCCAGCGTGCTCGTTGCGTTGGGCGCTTGGCTGTTCCCGCAGACGCCCTCAGGCGAGGCGCCGCCGACAACGGTCCCTACCTCCGTGAGTACAACGTCTCTTACCCCGCAGCCGGCCCCTACCGCCGAGACGGCGACGCGGTGCCGCTGTGCCCGATGCAGCAGTTAACAGCAGCCTGTGCGAGTGCCAGCATCCCGAATGACAGCGCTAGGTAGTCACTTGCGAGCCGTCGCAACTACTTAGCGTGCGGATAAACCCGATTCCCAAGCTGAGGTTAGGCCTTTGAGCTTCCCCCGGTAGCTCGGAGGACGATCTGCACGGCGGCTTGGGCGGGAGTCAGGTGCGTGGTGTCGACGACCTCGGCCTCGGCATGCAGCCACGTGCGGGCCGCCTCGGCGTAGGGCTTGAGGTACTTGAGACGGAACGGCGACGGAACGGGGTGTTCTCCCTCGATACGCCCGCGAAGGGTGTCTTGATCAGCGTGGAGGACGAAGTGCCTTACCGGGATGGCGTGTTGGGCGAGGCCCGTACTGATTTCGCGCCAGTACTGCTCGACCAGGACAGTCATGGGTATCACCAGAGTGCCGCCGGTGTAGTCGAGCACGCGGCGAGCGGTCTCGACGACGAGCTGCCGCCATGGCGGCCAGTGCTGGAAGTTGTCAGTCTCGGGCAGCCCCGGCGTGATGTTCATGAGCGTCTCGCCGACCTTCTCGGCGTCGAACACCCGTGAATCCGGGATCAGTTGCTGCACGAGCGAGCTGGTCGTCGTCTTGCCCGCGCCGTGGGTGCCGTTGAGCCATACGATCACGGGACACATTAACGCGCGTGAGCAGCCGGACGATTTGCGCAGGACTGGTAAGCGAGCGTCAGGCAGCGAGGCAGCAAGGAGGCAGCGCGAGCGCCGGTGCTGGTCGGCCTCGAATGGCAAGCGATGACGGCGCCGTTCCTGTCCCTGGCCCAGATCCGCAACCGACTGGTCCTCACCGCCCGAGCGATTCTCCGCGACCACCGGTCCGGCCCGGACGGCCGCTGCCCCGTCTGCCGGACACCGGACTGCCCGGTGGCGACCGCCGCCCGCAACGTCCTCGACGCCGCCGAGAAAGTACAGCAGCGGAATACAGCAACCGAGCCGACCCCAACCGACCGGGACGACCCCCAACAGGCCGATTGACCTCGGAGGGACTCGTGGAACCGGCCGGTAGGCCTTCAATGCCTCGAAGAGCCGGAATGGTGTCGGTTGACGCACGGGGCGTGGCCGCCGCGAGGGCCACGCCCCGCTGCCCTCCGGGGTCAGAGTCGGGCGCAGGTCGCGCCGTTGAGGGTGAAGCCGGTCGGCGACGAGTACGCGCCGTTCAACGTCCCCTGGTAGCCGAAGCCGGCGGTGCCGCCCGGGGCGAGCGTGCCGTTGTGGCCGATGTTCCGCGCGGTCACCGCCGTCCCGCTCTGGGTCACGGTGGCGTTCCACGAGCTGGTTATCTGCTGCCCGGCCGGCAGGTTGTACGCCAGCGTCCAGCCGTTGATCGTCGACGAGCCGGTGTTGGTGATCTGCACGTCGGCGGTGAAGCCGTTGTTCCACGAGTTCGGCGTGTACTTCACCGCGCAGCCGCCCCCGGCCGGGGGCGTGGTCGGCGGGGGAGTGGTCGGCGGCGGGGTGCCGCCGGTGTTCACCGACTGCGAGAACGAGTTGACCGCCAGCCCGGCGCCGCCCTGCCACGGCTCGAAGCCGGCCTGGATGCTGGTGAGGTACCACGAGCTGGTGATCGCGCCCCGGTTGCGCGTGTCGTTGATGAAGTCCAGGACGTCGAAGCTCATCGAGGGGATCGCCGACGGGGCCAGGTACGAGATGACGTTGTTGCCGCCGTTGTTGCCCCGCCAGACCTCCCAGGTCCGTCCGGCGACTGTGGCGGTGCCGACCGGCGATCCGATGGGCTGGATCGAGCCCTGCCGGTTGAGCCAGATCATGATCTCCATCTGGTTCACCCCGTCGCGCTTCGGCGACGGGTCCAGCCAGATGTCGTACGAGGCGTTGTAGGTGGCCCCGCCGACGTAGTTGTAGCTGATACTGCTGGGCGCGCTGCTGATCTGGCTCACCTGGACCGGCAGGTTCGTGCCGGGGGAGCAGTTGGTGTAGTGGCACCCCACGAAGATCGACGGGTACGACACCGGCGCGCCGTTGGTCGGGGCGGAGCCCTGCTGGCTGGTGATGCCGAACCCGCTGCCGGTGACGTTGATGCACTGTTGCGCGCTGGTGCCCCAGCGGTTGTTCTGCACGACGTACTTCCCGCCGATGACCGTCGAGCCGTACTGCTCGCAGATCTGGGTGTCGGCGGAGGCGCTGCCGCCGAGGGCGACGGCGACGAGCGAGCCGGCGGCGAGCAGGCCGGCGGCCGCGAGGGCGCGGATCGGACGCTTCATGATGCTCCTAGGCTTCGGCGTCGAACGGGTCCGGAGGTGCGACGGGAGCGCTCCCATTCGCTGTGGACACATTCACATGCCTGAAACCTCCGCGCAACCGGGGCCGGCCTGTTCTCGCCGCGATGAGCATTCATCGGCGTGAATCACCCCTGGCGCTCGCCCGGCCGGCCGGGCCTCCGGCCGTCGACGCCGCCCTGTCGAGGGGTGACCCGCCCCGGACGAACGACCCTGGCGTGCGCCGATCGCACCGAGTAGTGTCTTGCCTCCAACGCGTGCCGAACTCCCCTCCGGAGGCGTACACCACGATGGGTGGCTCCCCCCTGCGCATTCTCGTCGTCGGTGCGGGCATCGCCGGTCTGGCCGCGGCCCGGGCGCTGCGGATGGCGGGTTTCCGGCCCGACGTCACCGAGAAGCTGCCCCCGTCGGAACTCGTCGACACCGGCCTCTACCTGCCCGGCAATGCGGCGCGGGCGCTGCGCCGGCTGGACCTCGACGGCCCGGTGCGCCCGCTCGGGCAGGTCGTGCACCGGCAGTGCTTCCTCGACGCCTCCGGCGCCCCGCTGTGCGAGGTCGACCTGGGCGCCCTCTGGGCCGACGTCGGCGAGTGCCGGGCGCTGCCCTGGTCCGAGCTGTACCGGGTGCTGCTCACCGGGGCCGGCGGCGCGGTCCGGCACGGGACCGAGGTGCGCGGGATCGAGCTGCTGCCCGCCGCCGTCGGCGTCACCTTCGCCGACAACACCGCCGCCGAGTACGACCTCGTGGTCGGCGCGGACGGCCCACGCTCGGCGGTGCGTTCCCTGGCCGCGCTGGGCGGGCCGTCCCGGCCGGCGGGCCAGGTGGTCTACCGGGCCGTGGTCCGGGGCGGCCCCCGGGTCGACGAGTGGACCGCGCTGCTCGGCCGGCAGGCCGGCTTCCTCGTCGTGCCGCTGGGCGCCGGGAGGCTCCACTGCTACGCCGACGAGGCGGGCACGGTGCCGCCGGCCGACCCGCCGGCCCGGCTCCGCGAGCTGTTCGGCGGGTACGGCGGGCCGGTGCCGGAGGTGTTGGAGGCGTTGGAACGGGTGCACGTCGGCATCACCGAGGAGGTTGAGCTGGGGCGCTGGTCCCGGGGGCGGGTGCTGCTCGTCGGCGATGCCGCCCACGCCACCGCCCCGACCCTGTCCCAGGGGGCGGCCATGGCGCTGGAGGACGCCGTGGTGCTGGCCGACTCGCTGAAGGGGGCCGACACCGTCGAGGTGGCCCTGACGGCGTACGAGAGTCGCCGCCGTCCGCGTACCCGGTGGGTGCGGGACCGGACCCGGGACCGCAACCGCACCCGCGACGTGTCGCCGGCGCTGCGCGACCCGCTGCTGCGCGGGCGCGGCGGGCGGATCTTCGGCGAGCACTACCGGTTGTTGGTCGACCCGCTGTGAAGGTTCGCCCGTGGGGCGGCCATCGTAGCCGCCCACCCCACGCGGCACCCCCACCTGCTGGGGACTATCCTCCCTACGGATGACGGCTCGCAGAGAATCACGCGTGCCGAGCGGCACAACCCAGAACCGGAGGCCACTGGTGACCACCGTCGCACCCAAGCCGGTCGTGACCCGGCCCTGGCCGGTACGAGAGCCGGTAAAGGGGTCGGCCTTCTCGCGGCTGCTGCGCACCACGGACGCGAAGCAGATCGGGATCATGTACATGATCACCGCGTTCGTGTTCTTCATGATCGGCGGCCTGATGGCGCTGATCATGCGGGCTGAGCTGGCTCGTCCCGGGATGCAGTTCCTGTCGCCGGAGCAGTACAACCAGCTGTTCACGATGCACGGCACGATCATGCTGCTGTTCTTCGCGACGCCGGTCGTGTTCGCCTTCGCGAACTACGTGGTGCCGCTCCAGATCGGCGCCCCGGACGTGTCGTTCCCGCGGCTGAACGCCTTTGCCTACTGGCTCTACCTGTTCGGCGGCCTGCTGGCGACCGGTGGCTTCCTCACCCCGGGCGGCGCGGCGGACTTCGGCTGGACGGCGTACACCCCGCTGAGCACGGTCGAGCACTCGCCGGGCGTCGGCGCCAACATGTGGGTCGTCGGCCTGGCCATCTCCGGTCTGGGCACGATCCTCGGCGCGGTGAACCTGATCACCACGATCCTGACCCTGCGCGCGCCCGGCATGACCATGTTCCGGATGCCGATCTTCACCTGGAACATGCTGGTCACCAGCCTGCTGGCGATCCTGATCTTCCCGCTGCTGGCCGCCGCGCTCTTCGCGCTCGCCGCGGACCGGCTGCTCGGCGCGCACGTGTACGACCCGGCCACCGGCGGGCCGATGCTGTGGCAGCACCTCTTCTGGTTCTTCGGGCACCCCGAGGTCTACATCATCGCGTTGCCGTTCTTCGGCATCATCTCCGAGGTCATCCCGGTCTTCTCCCGCAAGCCGATCTTCGGGTACAAGGGCCTGGTCGCCGCGACCATCGCCATCGCCGCCCTGTCGATGAGCGTGTGGGCGCACCACATGTTCTCCACCGGCCAGGTGCTGCTGCCGTTCTTCAGCTTCCTGAGCTACCTGATCGCCGTCCCGACCGGGATGAAGTTCTTCAACTGGATCGGCACCATGTGGCGGGGCCAGGTCACCTTCGAGACGCCGATGCTGTTCGCCATCGGCTTCCTGGTGACGTTCCTCTTCGGCGGCCTGACCGGTGTGCTGCTGGCCAGCCCGCCGCTCGACTTCCACGTGCACGACTCGTACTTCGTGGTGGCGCACTTCCACTACGTGCTCTTCGGCACGATCGTGTTCGCCGTCTTCTCCGGCATCTACTTCTGGTTCCCGAAGATGTTCGGCCGGATGCTCGACGAGCGGCTGGGCAAGATTCACTTCTGGCTGACGATGATCGGCTTCCACACCACCTTCCTGGTGCAGCACTGGCTCGGCGCCGAGGGCATGCCGCGCCGGTACGCCGACTACGCGCCGCAGGACGGCTTCACCACGCTGAACATGATCTCCACGATCGGCGCGTTCATCACCGGCATCTCGACCCTGCCGTTCCTCTGGAACTGCTGGAAGTCGTACAAGACCGGCCCGGTGGTCGAGGTCGACGACCCGTGGGGTCACGGCAACTCGCTGGAGTGGGCGACCAGTTCGCCGCCCCCGCTGCGCAACTTCGACCGGATGCCGCGGATCCGCTCCGAGCGCCCGGCGTTCGACGCGAAGTTCCCGGAGCTGGCCGCCGGCCAGAGCCTGGCCGGCCCGCCCGAGGGCGGCGCGAAGCCGCTGACCAGCGAGTCCAACGGTGGCGCCAGCTACCAGGAGGACACCGCCGGGAACCTCGACCAGCGCTGACCCGCACCGCACCGTAGTACGACGGGCGTCGCACCCCACCGGGGTACGGCGCCCGTCGTTTCTTCCCGTGGCGGATCGTTCAGGCCGGGGCCGGCTCGCCGCCAACCGCGGTGGCCGGGGCCGGGGCGGGGGCGCGGCGGTGGCGTAGCTCGGCGGGGAGCACGGCGGCGGCGATCAGCAGGCCGATCGCGCCGGTCACCACGAACCCCCACCAGGGCGCGGAGGCGTCGATCACCGCACCGGACAGCGGGGCGCCCAGCGCGATGCCCACGGTCACCGCGGAGCCGTGCAGGCCCATCGCCTCACCGCGCACGGCGGCCGGGACCAGTTGGCTGACCGCGTCGGCGGTGGCGGCGAGGGTCGGCGCGCAGAGCATGCCGGCCGGGATCAGCGCCAGGCTGAGCAGCCACCAGTGCCCGCCGCCCAGCCCGACCGGGATGGTGCACAGGCCGAGCGCGGCCACCAGCGCCAGCGGGGACACCTGCCGGCTGACCGCGCCGTACGCGAAGCCGCCGACCAGCGAGGCGACCGCCCACGCGGCGAGCACCGCGCCCGTCCAGCCGACCTCGCCGCCGGCCCGCAGCACGGCGACCACCGCGACGTCGGTGCCGCCCAGCACCAGCGTGCCGGCGAGGCTGGCCACCAACAGGGCGACCAACCGGGCCGTCAGCCACTCCCGGCGGGGCACCCGGCGGTGCTCGCGGGGCGGCTCGTCGGTGGCGCGGGTGGGCGGGTTCAGCAGCCAGAGGGCGATGCCGGCGGCGACGACGCCGGCGCCGACCGCGTACAGGGTGAACCGGGCGGACACGGCGGTGGACAGCGCCACGGCGAGGGCCGGGCCGACCATGAACGACAGCTCCATCGACATCGAGTCCAGCGCGTACGCCGGGCGCCGCCGCTGCGGCGGCACCAGCGCCGCGATCGACTGCCGGATCACCGAGAAGATGGGCAGGGCGAGCAGCCCGGCGACGAACGCGGCCGGCAGCAGCACCGGATAGGGCAGCGCCGGCGCGGTGGACCAGAAGACCCCCTCGGCGACGGTGGTCAGGGCGAGCACTGGGCGCAGGCCGTGCCGGTCCACCAGCCGGCCGAGCAGCGGGCCGCCCAGCGCCGCGCCCACGGTGGTGGCCGCCCCGACCAGGCCGGCCGCCCCGTACCCCCGGCCGAGGTCGAACACCACGTGGAAGGTGATGGTCACCCCGGTCGCGGTGAGCGGGACGCGGGCGAGCACCGACACCAGCAGCAACGACCGGAGACCGGGCAGGGCGAGCACCTGCCGGTAAGGGTTCATGTTCACGACGGTCCGTACCTCCGGCGACATCCTCGCCCCCGGGTACGACATCCGCCAGCGGTTTACCGCCTCAGGCGGCCCGGATCACCGGCTCGCCGTGCATGGCCACCCCGGCACCCTCCATCGCCCGCAGCGCGACGTCCAGCGTCTCCGGCGCCACGGCGGCGGTCAGATCGAGCAGCACGGTGGTGGCGAACCCCTCCCGCGCGGCGTCCAGCGCGGTGGCCCGTACGCAGTGGTCGGTGGCGATGCCGACCAGGTCGACGCGGTCCACGCCCCGGGCGCGCAGCCAGTCGGCCAGGCACTCGCCGTCGTCGGCGTGCCCCTCGAAGCCGGAGTACGCCGCCGCGCGCTCGCCCTTGTGGAAGATCGCCTCGACCGGTCCGGTGGTCAGCTCCGGGTGGAACTCCGAGCCGGCCGTGCCGACGACGCAGTGCACCGGCCAGGAGTCGATGTAGTCCGGCGGGTCGCCGAAGTGCGCGCCCGGGTCCACGTGGTAGTCCTTCGTCGCCACCACGTGGTCCCAGCGGTCGGGCTCGGCGGCGAGCAGCCGGGAGATCCCGGCGGCGACGCCCGCACCGCCGGCCACCGCGAGGGACCCACCCTCGCAGAAGTCGTTCTGCACGTCGACGATGATCAGCGCGTTGGCCATGGCAGGGGTGCTCCTTCGCGGTGCGGGTGAGCGGGGTGGCGGGGTGGCGGGCGCGGATCAGCCGGCGGGAACGACGGTAACCGGGATCGCCGGGTCGCCGGCGGAGAGCTTCAGGCCCTCCCACGGGATCGAGATCAGGCACTGCCGCAGGTGCTCCCGCGACTCGTCCAGCGTCGGCAGGTCGACCGGCTCGCCGCCGGCCACGTACGACCGCTGGAGCAGCCGGTCGTGCGGCTGCCGGTCCGGCACGCCCTGCGGGACGACGACCTCCTCGGTCGCGGTGCCGGTCGGCTTGTGCCGGCGGACGGCCACCTTCCGGCCGCCGATGGTGGCCTTGTGCTCCGAGCGCTTCACCACCGGCTGCCCCGCCACCTCGACCAGCTTGTAGACCAGGCCGGCGGTGGGCGCCCCGGAGCCGGTGACCACGGCCGTGCCCGCGCCGTACATGTCGACCGGCTCGGCGGCGAGCGTGGCGATGGCGTACTCGTCGAGGTCGCCCGAGACGATGATCTTCGTCTCGGTGGCGCCGAGGGAGTCGAGCAGCTCGCGGGACTGCTGGGCGATCACCGTCAGGTCGCCGGAGTCGATCCGGACCGCGCGCAGCTCCGGCCCGGCGACCTCGATCGCGTTGCGGATGCCCTGGCTGATGTCGTACGTGTCGACCAGCAGCGTGGTGTCCTTGCCCAGGGTGGCGACCTGGGAGGCGAACGCCGCCCGCTCGTCGCCGTGCAGCAGGGTGAACGCGTGCGCGGCGGTGCCGGCGGTGGGGATGCCGTACCGCTCGCCGGCGGCCAGGTTCGAGGTGAACCGGAAGCCGGCCAGGTACGCGGACCGTGCCGCGGCGACCGCCGCCTCCTCGTGGGCCCGCCGGGAGCCCATCTCGATCAGGGTCCGGCCCCGGGCCGCGGTCACCATCCGGGCGGCCGCCGCGGCCACCGCGCAGTCGTGGTTGAGCACCGACAGCACCAGCGTCTCCAGCACCACGCACTCGGCGAAACCCCCGGAGACGGTGAGGATGGGGGAGCCGGGGAAGAACAGCTCGCCCTCGGCGTACCCGTCGATGTCGCCGGTGAAGCGGTAACCGGCCAGCCACTCGGCGCCGGCGTCGTCGACCACCCCGGTCCGGCGTAGGAAGTCGACCTCGTCGGCCGAGAAGCGGAAGTCGCGGATCATGTCGATCAGCCGGGCGGTGCCGGCGACCACTCCGTACCGGCGCCCGGTGGGCAGCCGGCGGCTGAAGACCTCGAAGACACACGGACGGTCGGCGGTGCCGTCCCGTAAGGCGGCGCTGATCATGGTCAGCTCGTAGTGGTCGGTCAGCAGCGCGGGGCGAAAGGTGCTCACCTGACCAGCCTAGAGTTCACTGCGCAGGCTCGCCCTCCTGGCCCGGGTACGACCGCAGCGCGGAGCGCAGCTCGGCGCGCCCGGTCACCCCGAGCTTGCTGTAGACGTGTTGCAGGTGGTTGTCCACGGTCCGGCTGGACAGGAAGAGCCGCTCGGCGATGGCGCGGCTGGTCGCGCCCTGCGCGGCGAGCCGGGCGACCTCCCACTCCCGGTCGCTGAGGGCGGGCTGCCCGAGCCGCAGCGCCGGGGTGTCGACCTGGTCGCACCGGCCGAGAAGTTCGCCGAGGCGCGCGTGGGCGGTGGAGGCCGAGCCGGACCGGCGCCGCCGCAGCCGGCGGGTCGCCGCCGCCGTGGCCTCGGCGGCGTACACCCGCAGGTCCAGCCCGGCGAAGGCGTCGGCCACCGCGAGCAACTCGTCGGCCGAGTTGCCGGCGGCGGCCCGGGCGCACCGGGCCAGCAGCGACGGCAGCGGCCCGTCGACCCGCTCGGACAGCTCGGCCAGCCGCTGAGCCACCGTCCGCCGGCCGCCGTCGCCGCAGGTCGGCCCGACCAGGGCGGTCGCCTGGCCCAACCGGACCAGGTCGTGCAGGACGAGCACCTCGTGCCCGGCGAACCCGTCGTCGCGGAGCCGGTCGGCCAGGGCTGCGAGGTGCTCGGCGGCGCCGGCCGGGTCGCCGGCGGCGGCGAGCACCGCTCCGCGGGCCTGCTCCAGCCAGGGATAGAGCACCGCCATCCCCGGGGCGTGGGTGCGGTCCGCCTCGGCCATCGCCTCGACGGCGTGCGCGGCGTCGCCCCGCAGCGCCGCCGCCTGGGCCCGCTCGGCGTGCGCCAGGCCCGCGTACACCCGGCTGGTGGCCAGCACCGCGCACGCGCCGAGGCTCGTCCTCAGCGCCGTGCCGCTCTGGCCGCGCAGCCGCGCCGCGTACGCCTGGAGGATGGCCAGGTAACCGGTGCCGAGCCGGAAGTCGCCCGCGCCGGCGAGGTCGGCGAACTCGTCGGCCACGATCGCGTCGATGCCGGCAAGGTCGCCGGCGAGGGCCAGCCGGGTCCCCCGGGCCAGCTCCAGGGCCAGTTGGAGGTAAGGCATGTCGCCGCGCCAACGGGACATCTCGGCCTGCACCTGGTGGATCGCCGCGCCGCTGAGGGTGAGCTGTCCCTGGGCGGCCTGGAGATGCGCCAGGGTGCACCGGGCGAGCTCGCGGGCGGCCACCCCGGCGGCCGGGCGGTCCAGCACCGCCCGGGCCAGCCGCACCGCCGGGCCGGTGTCCAGCCGATGCAGCCGCATGATCGCCTCGAAGGCGTTCACCCGGGCCTGGTCGGTGGCGTCGGGCAGTTCGCCGGCGCGTGCCGCGAGATCGTCCACGGTGGACTCCTGGCTGAGCCCCCAGTAGCTGACCATCCCCCGCACGGTGAGCCACCGGCTGCACCGCCCTGCCCCCGCCGCGTCGTCGGCGACCGCGTCGAGCATCACGATCGCCTCCTCCGGCCGGTCGGCGAACATCAGGAGGGTGGCCAGCAGTTCTGCGGCGTCGAAGCCCCCGTCGGCGTCCAGCGCCGCCCGGGCCAGCCGGGTCGCCAGCGGCACGTCGTACCGGGCGAACGCCTGGGTGGCCGCGCCCAGCAGCAACTCCGGGTCCTGCGCGGTGCCGGAGTCCAGCCGCCACACCGCCACCCGCAGCAGGTCGTCGCGGCGCCGCGTGCCCACCGCCTCCACCAGCTCGGCCAGCCGGGCCTGCAACCGTCGGGTGCGGCTGACCGGGCAGCGCCGCCGCATCACCTCGCCGTAGAGCGGGTGCGCCAGCCGAACGTCGGTGCGGCGGTCGTTGCGCTCCACCGCGATCAGGCCGCGTTCCTCGGCGGTTTCCACGTCGGCCGGCTCCACCGCCTGTCCGAGCAGGTGCAGCCCGAGCGGCTCGCCGAAGGCGACCAGCTCCAGCACCGCCCGGACCCCGGGGGTGAGCTGCCCGATCCGGGTGTCGATCAGCTCGGTGAGGGTGGGCACCAGCGTCAGCCGGCCGGTCCACCGCCACATCCCGTACGCGCGGGTCAGCTCGCCGGGCGGGGCGGCCATGACCAGCTCGCGCAGGAGCAACGCGTTGCCGCCGGAGAGCCGCCACAGCCGGTCGGCGGAGCACGGGTCGACCGGACCCTTGAGGATGGCGGCGAGCAGGTCGGTGGTGTCCGCCAGCCCCAGCGGGGGCAGCTCCACGTGATCGACCAGACCATCGGTCCACAGTGCCCGGATCGGCAGTGGTAACTGCTCGCCGTCACGCAGCGTCCCGACCACGGTGGCGTTCTCCGCGCGGCCGACCAGGTGCACGAGCGCGGCCGACGGCGGGTCGAGCAGGTGTGCGTCGTCGACCGCCAGCACGATGTGCCGCCCGGCGGCCTGCTGCTGCAACTGCTGCACCGCCCAGCGCAGCACGCCCGCCGGTGAGAGCCCCTGCGGCTGTTCGGCCGGGAGCAACTGGACCAGCCCGCCGAACGGCAGCGCCGCCGTGGTGGCGCTGGCCGAGACGGTCCATACGGCGTACCCGTCGGTGGGGACCCCGGCCAGCGCCTCGCGCAGCAGCCGGCTCTTGCCGACGCCGGCCGACCCGCTGTAGAAGAGCCCGCGCCCGTCGGCGCCGGTCGCCGCAGTCAGCAGGCGGTCGAGTTCATCCCTGCGGCCGACGAACTCCCACCGACTCATCGGGGCAGCATATCGACCGCAGCCGGTACGCGTGCGCGCCGTGACGCTCCGAAGTTGAGTAATCTGTCGATCGGCGCTGAGTATCGGCTTTGCGGGGTTCATGTTCCCGCCGGCCGTACTGTTCCCGCATCCGGGGTGTCCCTACCGGACGAACCACGCGGCCGGGTCCGAGTACGGCCGCCCTCACCGGGAGGCAACCTGATGCAGCCGGGTCCACTCCCCTCGGCCGACGTGTCCGACGAGCCGAGCGGGCCGGCCGCCCCGCTGCGGTGCGGCCCGACGCCCACCCGGCTCGGGGTGACCGAGGCCGGGCCGGACGAGCCGCTCGCCGTGGTCGCCGCCGGGCCGGCCGGCGCCGCCCGGCGTGACGTGCTCGCCTCCCTGCTGGGGCTCGCCCCGGGGACGCTCGCCGTCCCGCCCGGGAGTTGGCTGCTGGTCGACCACGCCCGGGTGCCGACCCGGGCCGCCTACGTGCCCGGCTACCGCCAGCCGCACGCGTACGCGCCGGACCGGTCGGCGGCGGGCCCGGCGCTGGCCCGGCCGCCGCGTCGGGTCGAGCTGACCGTCGCCGAGCCGCTGCTGCGGCACTTCACCGTGGTCGACACGCCCGACACCGACACGCTGGGCGTCGCCGGCGAGCGGGTGTTGCTCGACGCGGTCGGCCGGGCCGGGGCGTTGCTGTTCGTGATCGCGGCGGACCAGGCGTTCACGGTCGCCGAGCTGCACCTGCTGACCGAGGCCGCCCACGCCGCGGCCGAGGTCTTCCTCGTGGTGACGCCCGGCGTCTCGGGTTGGGCCCCGCCCCCACCCGGGCGGCCGGATGCCGGGTCGGATCGACCGGACGGGCCCGGGGCGTGGGGACGGGTGATGAGCAGCCGCCGGGACCCGGCGCGGACGGACGGCACGGGGGCTTCCGTCCCGACGGGTTCCGGCGGCCGGGTCGGCCGGCCGCCGACGCGATCCGCGCAGCCGGGTGGGCCGGTGGATCCGCGGCCGGCCCGGCTGCCGGCCGAGCCGGACCCGGTCGGCGCGGCGGACCCGGTCGGCGCGGCGGACCCGGACGGCGCGGCGGACCCGGACGGCGCGGCGGATCCGGTCGAGGTGGTGCTGGCCGCGCACCGTGCGGCGCTGCTCGCCGCCGTGCCGGGCCTGGCCGTGGCCCACTGGTACCCGGCCCGGCCGGACGACGTCGGCGCGCTGCGGCGGGCCCTGGTGGGCTGGGCCGCCGACGAGGGGCTGCGCCGGGCCGGCGCCCGGTCGCCGGTGCTGCCCGGGACGCACGGCCGGGTCGCGGTGTCGCCCGGCGCGGAGGCGACCGGGTGGGCCGAGCAGCTGGACCGGCAGGCCCGCTCCCGGGCCCAGCGCATCCGCCAGCACGTCGCCCTGGAGCTGGCCGACACCCACCTGCGGGTGGTGCGGGAGATTGTCTTCGGGGTCGGCTGCGCCGGGCTGCCACAGCTGCTCGACCGCGAACTGGAGGCGCTCTCCCTGCTCGCCACCGCCCAGTGCGACGCGGCGGTGCGGGCCCTGCTCGACGATGCCGCCGGGCGGGTCCTGGGCGCCCCGGTGCCCGAGGGGGTTCGGCGGCGGATCGGCAACGCCGTCCGCTGGGGGCTCGCCGACCATCCGGCCGGCCGGGACCTCGACCGGGTGCTGCTGGTCACCAGCACCGCCGGGGTGGCCGAGGTGGCCGGCGCCGGTGCGGTGGACGCGGTCTCCGGCTACCCGGGCGGGGAACGTGTCGAGGTGCTTCCGCCGGTCGCCGTGGCCCTCTCCGGCGGCTGCTGGCAGCACTGGCGCAGCCCCGGCAACGAGGACCCGGGCGGCGCCCGGTCCTGGGCGCAGCGGGCGCTGCGCGAGGTCGAACTGGAGCTGACCCGGGACATCTCCCGACGCTTCGAAGCGGTCCGCCGCTCGCTCGGCGCGGTGCTCTCCGAGGCGGTCGACCACGGCATCCTGCTCGCCTGACGCCGGCCCGGACCGGCCGGTGGGGCCCCGACGGGGGCCTGCCGGCCCGGCCCGCGCGCCGGCCGCCGGGGCGGCTCCGGCTGGTGATCCGGACCCGTCCGGCGTTCCGGTTCATCGCTTCCCGGCAACCGGTGGCACGATGGGGGGCATGGCGGCTCCGCAGGTTGCACCGGTCGAGACGCCGGCCACCGAAGAGGTGCCGGCTTCCGACCGGCCGTGGGTGACGATTGTGTGGGACGACCCGGTGAATCTGATGTCGTACGTGACCTGGGTCCTCCAGAAGTTGTTCGGGTACAGCCGGGAGAAGGCGGAGAAGCTCATGCTGGACGTGCACCACAAGGGCCGGGCGGTGGTCTCCAGCGGTGCCCGGGAACGGATGGAGCACGACGCGGCGCAGCTGCACGCGTACGGGCTGTGGGCCACGGTGGAGCGGTCGTGAGCATGTTCCGGCGCCGGGGCGACCGGTACGTCGCCACCCTCGCCGTCGACGAGGTCCGGGTCCTGCGCAAGGTGGCCTCCGAGGTGGTGGGGCTGCTCACCGACGGCTTCGACCACTCCGACCCGGTGCTGGGCCGGCTCTTCCCCGAGGTCTACCCGGACGACTCGGCCGGGACGGCGGAGTTCCGCCGGTACACCGAGGGCGACCTGAAGACCGGCAAGATCGACCAGGCCGGGGCGATCCTCGCCGCCCTGCCGGACTCCTCGGACTCCTCGGGCGGCGAGGTCCAGCTCGACGCCGAGGCGGCCGAGGCGTGGCTGCGGGCGCTCAACGACGCCCGCCTGGCGATGGGCGTCCGGCTGGAGGTCAAGGACGGCACGGACCTCGGTGCGGAGCTGGACGAGGCGGTCGCCGCCGACCCGTCGTCGAGCCGGGTGTTCCAACTGTCGGTCTACGCGTACCTCGGGTATCTCCAGGAATCCCTGCTCAACGCCATGCTCGACTGAGCGTGACCGTCGCCACCCCCGGCTGGCCAGGTGGAGGGGCTAGGCTGGACGGCGTGCTGAGCATTGACCGGTCGATCATCGACGCGATCGTCGCCCACGCCCGCCGGGACCACCCGGACGAGGCGTGCGGCGTGGTCGCCGGTCCCGCCGGCAGTGACACCCCGGTCCGGCACGTCCCCATGGAGAACGCGGCCCGCTCCATGACGTTCTACGAGTTCGACTCGATGGAGCACCTGCGGCTGTGGCGGGAGATGGACGACCGCGACGAGGAACCGGTCGTCATCTACCACTCGCACACCGCGACCGAGGCGTACCCGTCGCGTACCGACGTCTCCTTCGCCGGCGAGCCCGGCGCGCACTACCTGCTCGTCTCCACCCGCGAGCCCGACACCGAGGAGATCCGCTCCTACCGGATCGTCGACGGCGTGGTGACGGAGGAGCCGGTCCGGATCGTGGACGCCGCCGTGGACCCGAACGCCGTCCAGTCCTACATGTTCGGGCAGAGCCCGGCGACGGTCGACTACGAGTGTTCCGACCGCTGATTCCAGCGGCATCGCGGCATTCATTCCTTCCCGTCACCGAGCAACCGCACATCCGGACAAGGAGCACGACACACCATGGCCATCGAGGTTCGCATCCCCACCATCCTGCGCAGCTACACCGGCGGCGCGAAGGTCGTCGAGGGCGCCGGCGACACGCTCACCGACCTGCTCGCCGACCTGGACTCCCGGCACGCCGGCCTGCGCGGCCGGCTGGTGACCGAAGCCGGCGTGCTGCACCGCTTCGTGAACGTCTACGTCAACGACGAGGACGTCCGCTTCCTCGGCGCGCTCGACGCCAAGCTCAACGACGGTGACAGCGTCACCATCCTGCCGGCCGTGGCCGGCGGCGCGTTCGGCTTCGCCGCGGCGGCGGCGATCGCCTCGCACACGGTAGCCACGCGCGCCGCTGCCGTCCGCTGAGGCGGGGCGGCGATGGCGCGGTACGACAGCCTGTTGGACGCCTGCGGCGGCACGCCACTGGTCGGGCTGCCCCGGCTCTCGCCGATGGTGCCCGAGGGGGCACCGCCGGTGCGGCTCTGGGCCAAGCTGGAGGACCGGAATCCGACCGGCAGCATCAAGGACCGGGCCGCCCTGTTCATGGTCCGCCGGGCCGAGTCCGACGGCCGGCTCCGCCCGGGCGACACCATCCTGGAGCCGACCAGCGGCAACACCGGCATCTCGCTGGCCATGGTGGCGAAGTTGCGGGGCTACCGGGTGGTCTGCGTGATGCCGGAGAACGTCTCGACCGAGCGGGTCCAACTGCTCCGGATGTACGGCGCGGAGATCATCTTCTCGCCGGCCGCCGGCGGCTCCAACCAGGCAGTCGCCACCGCCAAGCAGATCGCCGCCGAGCACCCCGACTGGGTGATGCTCTACCAGTACGGCAACGAGGCGAACGCCCGGGCGCACTACGAGACCACGGGCCCGGAACTGCTCCAGGACCTGCCCACGATCACCCACTTCGTGGCCGGGCTCGGCACCACCGGCACCCTCATGGGCACCGGGCGTTACCTGCGCGAGAAGGTCGAGGGCATCCAGGTCGTGGCCGCCGAGCCCCGCTACGGGGAACTGGTCTACGGGCTGCGCAACATCGATGAGGGGTACGTCCCGGAGCTCTACGACGCCACCGTGCTGTCCCGGCGGTTCTCCGTCGGCACCAGGGACGCCGTGCTGCGTACCCGGCAGCTCGTGGAGGTGGAGGGGATCTTCGCCGGCTTCTCCACCGGGGCCATCCTGCACGCCGCCCTGGCGGTGGCGCACGAGGCGGTCCGGGACGGCCGCCGGGCCGACGTCGCGTTCGTGGTCTGTGACGGCGGCTGGAAGTACCTCAGCACCGGCGCGTACGGCGGCACCCTTGCCGACGCCGAGGAGGCCCTGGAGGGGCAGCTCTGGGCCTGAGGACGAGCCTGACGGCGCCGACGGGCCGTGACCGGGTGACCGGTCCGGCCCGTCCGTCGTCTCCGGGCCGGCGCGGTTGCGGGTGTCACGTTGATGACAACTTCCACTAGATGATTCTTGCCCCGGCGCGCGCCAGCGTAGGCTGCGCAGCGTGTCGTACACGTCGATGAAGATCATGGACGGGACGGCGGCCGACGTGACGACTACGGTTCGTGACAGCGGGACAACCACATGCGACTGACCGTCCTCGGTTGTGCCGGGAGCTTCCCCGGCCCCGACTCCCCGTGTTCGGCCTATCTGGTCGAGGCCGACGGTTTCCGGCTCCTGGTCGACTTCGGCTCCGGCGCGCTGTCCACCCTCCAGCGCTACGCCGGGCTGCACGCCCCGGACGCCATCCTCCTCACCCACCTGCACTGCGACCACATGCTCGACGCGGTGACATACGTGGTGGTGCTCCGGTACGCCCCGGACGGCCCGTGTCCGCCCCTGCCGGTGTACGCCCCCTCCGGCGCACCGGACCGGCTGGCGCTGGCCTACGGGCAGGAGGACAGCACCGTCGAGGACGTCTACCAGTTCTACGGCCTCGAACCGGGCACGTTCCCGATCGGCCCGTTCACCGTCACCGTCGACCGGATGAACCACCCCGTCGAGACGTACGGGGTGCGGCTTGAGCACGACGGTCGGGTGCTCTGCTACTCGTCCGACACCGCGCCGTGCGAGGCGCTGCTGCGGCTGGCCCAGGACGCCGACGTCTTCCTCTGCGAGGCCAGCTACCTCGACGGGGCGGACAACCCGCCGGACCTGCACCTGACCGGCCGGGAGGCCGGCGAGGCGGCCACCAAGGCGGGGGTGGGCCGGCTGTTGCTGACCCACCTGGTCGCCGCGTGGGGCAGCGAGGCGCTCACCGTCGAGGCGGCCGGCGCCGCGTACGACGGGCCGCTGGAAGTCGTCCGCTCGGGCGGCTGCTACGACATCTGACCGCCCTCGGCCGGCGGCGGGCGCGGACAGCGGGAGACCCCGGGGCGGTTCGATCACCGCACCGCATAGGGTGCAGGCATGGCGCGACCTGACGGGCGGCGGCCCGACCAACTCCGACCGGTGACCCTGACCCGGGGCTGGAGCACCCACCCGGAGGGCTCCGTGCTCGTCGAGTTCGGCGAGACCCGGGTGCTGTGCACGGCCAGCGTCACCGAGGGAGTGCCCCGTTGGCGCAAGGGCTCCGGGCTCGGCTGGGTGACCGCCGAGTACGCGATGCTGCCCCGGGCCACGAACACCCGCTCGGACCGGGAGAGCATCAAGGGCCGCGTCGGCGGGCGGACCCACGAGATCTCCCGGCTGATCGGCCGCAGCCTGCGGGCCGGCATCGACCTCAAGGCGCTCGGCGAGAACTCGGTCGTGCTGGACTGCGACGTCCTCCAGGCCGACGGCGGCACCCGCACCGCGGCGATCACCGGCGCGTACGTGGCGCTGCACGACGCGGTGAGCTGGCTGGCCGCCCGCAAGTCGCTGGCCGGGAAGCCGGACAAGGTGATGCACCGCTCCGTCGCCGCGGTGAGCGTCGGCGTGATTGCGGGCGAGGCCCGGCTGGACCTCTGCTATGAAGAGGACGTGGCGGCCGAGGTCGACATGAACGTGGTCTGCACCGGCACCGGCGAGTTCGTCGAGGTGCAGGGGACGGGGGAGTCCGGGGTCTTCGCCCGCGACCAGCTCGACGCCCTGCTCGACCTGGCGGTCGCAGGCTGCGCGGAACTGGCCGAGGCCCAGCGGAAGGCTCTCTCATGAACAAGGTGCTGCTCGCCACCCGTAACCGGAAGAAGCTGATCGAGCTCCAGCGGATCCTCGACGGCGCGCTCGGCGCGCACCGGGTCGCCCTGCTCGGCCTCGACGACGTCGAGGACTACCCGGAGCTGCCGGAGACCGGCCTGACCTTCGGCGAGAACGCGCTCATCAAGGCGCGGGAGGGCTGCCGGCGCACCGGTCTGCTCACCATCGCCGACGACTCCGGCCTCGCCGTCGACGCCCTCAACGGGATGCCGGGGGTGTTCAGCGCCCGCTGGGCCGGCCGGCACGGCGACGACCGGGCCAACCTCCAGCTCGTGCTGGACCAGATCGCCGACCTGCCCGACGACAACCGGGGCGCGTCGTTCGTCTGCACGGTGGCGCTGGTGCTGCCCGGCGGCAAGGAGCACCTGGTCGACGGCCGACAGGCCGGCCGGCTGCTGCGCGCGCCGCGCGGCGAGGGCGGCTTCGGGTACGACCCGATCTTCCTCGGCGACGGCCAGGACCGCACCAACGCGGAGCTGACCCCGCCGGAGAAGGACGCGATCAGCCACCGGGGCAAGGCGCTGCGCGAGCTGGCCAAGCTGATCGCCAAGGTCCTCCCGCCGGCGGCCTGACGGCGGGCGGCGGACCGACCGGGGAGGCCCGTGCCGGGTGTCCGGCACGCGCCACCCCGGGGTGGTCAGCCGAGCGGGCCGATCTCGCGCTCGATGGCGGCCCGCAGGTCCGGCCCGGCCAGCACGGCCCGGGCCGCCTCCATCAGCGGAGCGAGGAACACGTCGGGCCCCGGCTCCCCAACCGCCTCACCGAGCGCGGCCAGGGCGGCCCGCCCGGCCGGCGACGGCGTCAGCGGGGCGCGTAGCTGGAGCCCGCGTACGGCGGCCAGCAGCTCCACCGCGAGCAGACTGGTCAGGTTGTCCAGCACGGTGAGCAGCTTCTTCGTAGCCGCCCAGCCCATCGAGACGTGGTCCTCCTGCATCCCGCTGGTGGGCAGCGAGTCCACCGACGCGGGTGCGGCCAGCCGGCGGTTCTCCGCGACGATCCCGGCGGCCGTGTACTGGGCGATCATCAGCCCGGAGTTGACCCCGGCGTCGGGGGAGAGGAACGCCGGCAGCTCCCGGGACCGGGTCACGTCGAGCAGCCGGTCCACCCGCCGCTCGGAGATCGCCCCCACCTCGGCGGCGGCGATGGCCAGGAAGTCGGCGGCGAAGCCGAGCGGGGCGCCGTGGAAGTTCCCGGTGGACTCGACCCGCCCGTCGGGCAGCACCACCGGGTTGTCCACCACGGACACCAGCTCCCGGTCGGCCACGGTCCGGACGAAGTCCAGGGTGTCCCGGGCCGCGCCGGCGACCTGCGGCGCGCAGCGCATCGAGTACGCGTCCTGCACGGCGTGCGCCAGGTCGTCGCGGTGCGAGTCCATCACCGCCGACTTCTGGAGCAGCCGGTGGATGTTCGCCGCCGACGCCGACTGGCCGGGGTGCGGGCGGATCGCGTGCAGCTCCGGCAGGAACGGCCGCTCCGAGCCGAGCATCGCCTCGATGGCCAGGGCGGCCGTCACGTCGGCCATGGCGAACAGGTGCGCCGCGTCGTTGATGGCCAGCAGCAGCATGCCGAGCATGCCGTCGGTGCCGTTGATCAGGGCCAGCCCCTCCTTGGCGGCCAGCTCCACCGGGGTCAGCCCGGCCCCGCGCAGCGCGTCGGCGGCGTCGAGCCGCTCGCCGGCCGGGCCGAGCACCCAGCCCTCGCCGAGCAGCACCAGCGCGCAGTGCGCCAGCGGGGCCAAATCGCCGGACGCGCCGAGCGAACCGTGCTCCGGCACCCACGGGGTGACGTCGTGGTTGAGCAGGTCGACCAGGGCCTCGGCGACCAGCGGGCGGACCCCGGAGCGGCCCAGCGCCAGCGAGCGGACCCGCAGCAGCATCATCGCCCGGACCACCTCGCGCGGCATCGGAGCGCCCACCCCGGCGGCGTGCGAGCGGATCAGCGCGTGTTGCAGCTCCGCGCGCCGCTCCGGCGCGACGAAGGTGTTCGCGAGGGCCCCGAAGCCGGTGGAGACGCCGTACACGGGCCGGCCGGCGGCCTCGATCCGGTCCACGATGGACCGGCTGGCCGCCATCGCGTCCACGGTGGACGGGGCGAGGACGACCCGGGCGCTGCCTCGGGCCACGGCGAGGACGTCGGCGGGGCAGATCCCGGTGGGCTGGACGGTCACGATCGACATTGCGGCACTCCGTTGTGCAGAACCTGGCGGATCAGGGGAACACCGGGCCGGTAGGCCAGGTGCAGGTACGACGGCGCGTCGAGGATGGTCAGGTCGGCCCGCGCGCCGGGCCGCAGCACCCCGACGTCGGTGCGGCGCAGCGCCCGCGCGCCCCCGGCGGTCGCGGCCCAGACCGCCTCCGCCGGGGTCATCCGCATCTCGCGTACGGCGAGGGCGACGCAGAACGGCATCGACGAGGTGTACGACGAGCCGGGGTTGCAGTCCGTCGCGAGGGCCACGGTGACGCCGGCGTCGAGCAGCCGCCGCGCGTCCGGGTACGGCGAGCGGGTGGAGAACTCCGCCCCGGGCAGCAGTGTGGCGACGGTGGTGGTGTGCAGGCCGTCCGGGCACATGCAGTCGATCCGGCGCGACGCGAGCGCGTCGATGTCGGCGTCGGACAGGTGGGTGCAGTGGTCCACGCTGGCCGCGCCCAGCTCCACGCCGAGCTGCACGCCCGGACCGGGGCCGAGCTGGTTGGCGTGGACCCGCATGCCGAGCCCGACGGCCTGCCCACAGGCGAGGATCGCCCGGGCGTGGTCCACGTCGAAGGCTCCCCGCTCGCAGAACACGTCGATCCAGCGGGCGTACGGGGCGGCGGCGGCCAGCATCGGCCCGCACAGCATGCCCACGTAGTCGTCGGGGCGGTGGGAGTACTCGGCGGGAACCACGTGCGCGCCGAGGAATGTGGTGTCCTCGGTGAACTCGGCGGCGATCCGCAACGAACGGGCCTCGTCGGCGACGGTCAGCCCGTACCCGCTCTTGATTTCGATGGTGGTGGTGCCCTGCCGCATTGCCTCGCCGCGCAGCCGCCGGACGGTGGCCCGCAGCTCGTCGTCGGAGGCCGCGCGGGTCGCGCCGACGGTGGTGCGGATGCCGCCCCCGGTGTAGGGCTCGCCGGCCATCCGGGCGGCGAACTCGGTAGCCCGGTCGCCCGCGAAGACCAGGTGGGCGTGGCTGTCCACGAAGCCGGGCAGCACGGCCGCCCCCTCGGCGTCGATCCGCCGGTCGGCGGCCGGGGCGTCCCGGGCCGGCCCGACCCAGGCCACCTGCCCGTCCTCGACCAGCACAGCGGCGTCCCGGCGGATTCCCAGCGGTCCGCCCTCGCCGCCGATGTCGTTGGTGACCAGCTCCCCGATGTTGTCGATGAGCAGGCTGCCGGTGTTCCGCGGCGCCGGCCGGACCCGATCGCCCGGCCCGGCCGGTCGGTACTGCCAGTTGCCCGGGCTCACGAGTTCACCGCCTGGATGGCACGCCGCAGCTCCGCCGGCACGTCCACGGTCAGGTGCCGGCCGTCGGCCACGACCGTCCGCCCGTCGACCACCACATGCGTCACGTCGGCGGCGGTCGCCGCGAAGAACGCGCCGACCGGCGGCACCCCGGCGGTCCGGGCGTTGTCCAGCCGCACCGTCACCAGATCGGCCCGGTCGCCGACCGACAGTCGGCCGGCGTCGCCCCAACCGAGCGCGGCGTGCCCGGCGACGGTGGCCGCGCCGACCAGCTCGGCTGCGCTGAAGTGCCCCCGGCGTCGGGTGCGCAACCGTTCGTCCAACTCCACCGCGCGGGCCTCCTCGAACAGGTCGATCACGGCGTGGCTGTCGCTGCCCAGGCTCAGCGCGACGCCCGCCTCGGCCAGCCGGCGGGCCGGCCCGATCCCGTCGGCGAGGTCCCGCTCGGTGGTGGGGCAGAGGCAGACCCCGGTGCCGGTGTCACCGAGCAGAGTCACGTCGGCGCTGGTGGGGTGGGTTGCGTGCACGGCGACGGTGCCCGGGCCGAGCACCCCGTGGTCGGCCAGCAGCCGGGTCGGCGTGCGGCCGTGCGCGGCCCGGCAGGCGTCGTTCTCGGCGGGCTGCTCGGACAGGTGCACGTGCAGCGGCGCACCGCGCCGGTCGGCCCATTCGGCCACGGTGGCGAGCTGCTCCGCCGGCACCGCGCGGACCGAGTGCACGGCCGCCCCGACCAGCGCGTGGGCCCCGTCGGGGGCGAACGCCGAGGCCCGGTCGGCCCAGCCCAGCGCGTCGCCGTCGCCGAACCGCCGCTGCGGCCCGGTCAGCGGCTCACCGTCCACGGTGGCGGTCAGGTAGCAGGTGTCCAGCAGGGTGAGCCGGATCCCGGCCTGCGTGGCGGCCTCGACCAGGGCCGCGCCCATCGCGTTCGGGTCGGCGTACGGCGTGCCGTCGGGGCCGTGGTGCAGGTAGTGGAACTCGCCGACGCAGGTGATCCCGGCCAGCGCCATCTCGGCGTACGCGGCCCGGGCCAGGGCCAGGTAGCTGTCCGGGTCGAGCCGGGCCGCCACGTCGTACATGACATTCCGCCAGGTCCAGAAGTCGCCCCGGCCGCCGTGGGTGCGCCCGCGCAGCGCCCGGTGGAACGCGTGCGAGTGGGCGTTGGCCAGCCCGGGCAGGGTCAGCCCGGGCAGCCGGGTGACGTCGCCGAGCACCTCCACCCCGGCTGTGGGCGTGCCCGCGCCGCCGAGCGGGGTGACAGCCGTGATCCGGCCGTCCGCGGCCTCGATCAGCACGTCGGCGGTCGGCTCGGCCCGGTCGGGCAGCCAGGCGTACTCGGCGAGCCAACGGGTCGGGGTCACCTCTTCCGCCCCATGTGGAGCTGCCCCGTCTGCGCTACCGG
This sequence comes from Micromonospora sp. NPDC002296, assembly GCF_040296145.1. Lineage (NCBI taxonomy): Bacteria > Bacillati > Actinomycetota > Actinomycetes > Micromonosporales > Micromonosporaceae > Micromonospora > Micromonospora sp. NPDC002296. The sequence continues at coordinate 31,993 of NZ_JBEOWQ010000019.1, read as the reverse complement.
GCCCAGCGACCGCGAGGGTGACCACGAAGGCGACGGCGACTGCGAGGCCACCAGAGCCAGCGACGGCGAGGGCGAGGGCGCGAGCGCCAACGACGGCGGTGCCGGCGATGGGTGAGGCGTCGCACCCGGCCTCTGCCCCGTCTGCGCGGGCAGCTCCATAGGGCCCGGGGTGTGTTGGCCGCCCCGGGCGGGTTCCGCGCCGATTGGCGTGTGTGGGCCGCCCGGAGCGGGCTCCGCGCCGGCTGGTGTGTGCGGGCCGGCTGGCGTGTGCGGGCCGCCCCGGGTGGGGTTCCCGCCGCCTGGCGTGTGCGGCCCGCCTGCGGCGTCCGCGCCGGCCGGCGTGGGTCGGTCCGGCCCTGGGTTCGTGGCCGGCCCGGCCGTCGGAAGCCCTGGCCCGGCCGCCGGAGGCTGGATCAGACGCATGTCAGCTCCTCCAGGACCCGGGCCAGGGCGGCGACCCCGGCGGCGCAGTCGGCGTCCGTGGCCGCCTCGGCGGGGGAGTGCGACACCCCGGTCGGGTTGCGTACGAACAGCATGGCGGTGGGCAGATGCCCGGCCAGCACCCCGGCGTCGTGACCCGCCCCCGTGGGCAGCACCGGCGCGTCCAGCAGTGCCGCCAGCCGTCCGCCGAGGCCGCCGTCGAAGGCGACCAGCGGGGTCGCCGACTCCTCGGTGAGGGTGACCTCCGTGCCGTCCCGGCCGGCCCGCTCGGTGGCCTTGGCGCGCACCGCGTCGACCAGGCCGGTCAACGTGTCCGGTTCGGCCGCGCGGGCGTCCAGCCAGCCGGTCACCTTCGACGGGATCGCGTTGGTGGCGTTCGGCTCGACCCGGACCCGACCGACCGTGGCGTGCGCGCCGCGCAGCCGGGCCTCCTTGTTCGCCGCGAGCACGGTGAACGCGTACGTGAGCATGGGGTCGCGGCGGTCGGCCATCAGGGTCGTACCGGCGTGGTTGCCCTCGCCGTGGAAGTCGAAGCGCCAGCGGCCGTGCGGCCAGATGGCGCTGGCGACCGCGACCGGCGCGTCACGCTCGACCAGCGCGCGGCCCTGCTCGACGTGCAGCTCCACGAAGCACGAGAACCCGCCCAGCAGGTCGGGCCGGGCACCCGTGGGCCGGTCGCCCAGCGCCTCGGCCAGGCTCACCCCGTCGGCGTCGCGCAGGCCGGCCGCGCGGCCCGGGTCGAGCGCGCCGGTGAGCAGCCGGGACCCCAGGCACGGTACGCCGAACCGGGCCCCCTCCTCCTCGGCGAACGCGGCCACGACGAGGGGCCGGGCCGGGGCCGCCCCGGCGGCGCGCAGCTCGTCCACGGCGAGGAACGCGCTGACGATGCCGAGCGGCCCGTCGTACGCGCCGCCGTGCGGCACCGAGTCGAAGTGGCTGCCGGTCAGCACCGCGTCCCCGGCGGCCGGATCGCCCCAGCGGGCGAAGAGGTTGCCGTTGCCGTCGGCGGTGACCGGCATGCCCCGGCCGGCGGCCTGCGCCCGGAACCAGTCGCGTAGCGCCAGTTCCGGCTCCGTGAACGCGTACCGCAGGTAGCCGCCGCTGCCCGGGTCCCGGCCGACCGGGGCGATGGAGTCCCAGAGCGCCCGGAACCGGCCGGCCAGGTCCGTCAGGTCCGCGTGGTCCGCCGTCATGCCCGGCCCTCGGCCATCGGCACCCGTACGCCGGTGTGGTCGGCGACCTCGCGGGCGGCGTCGTAGCCGGCGTCGACGTGCCGGATTACGCCCATCGCCGGGTCGTTGGTGAGCACCCGCTCGATCTTCTGCCCGGCCAGCGCGGTGCCGTCGGCGACGCAGACCTGGCCGGCGTGGATGGACCGGCCGATGCCGACCCCGCCGCCGTGGTGGATGGACACCCAGGACGCCCCGCTGGCGGTGTTGACCAGCGCGTTGAGCAGCGGCCAGTCGGCGATCGCGTCGGAGCCGTCGGCCATCGCCTCGGTCTCCCGGTACGGGCTGGCCACGCTGCCGCAGTCCAGGTGGTCCCGGCCGATGACGACCGGCGCGCTCAGCTCGCCGGAGGCGACCATCTCGTTGAACCGCACCCCGGCCCTGTCCCGCTCGCCGTAGCCGAGCCAGCAGATCCGGGCCGGCAGGCCCTGGAAGGCGACCCGCTCGCCGGCCAGTCGCATCCACCGGGCCAGCGACTCGTTCTCCGGGAACAGGTCGAGGATCGCCCGGTCGGTGGCGGCGATGTCGGCCGGGTCGCCGGAGAGCGCCGCCCACCGGAACGGGCCCTTGCCCTCGCAGAACAGCGGCCGGATGTACGCCGGCACGAAGCCGGGGAAGTCGAACGCCCGCTCGTACCCGCCGAGGCGCGCCTCGCCCCGGATCGAGTTGCCGTAGTCGAAGACCTCGGCCCCCGCGTCGAGGAAGCCGACCATCGCCTCGACGTGCCGGGCCATCGACGTCCGGGCCCGGTCGGTGAACTCGGCCGGCTTCGCCTCCGCGTAGTCCCGGGCGTCGGCCGGCTCCACCCCCTCCGGCAGGTACGACAGCGGGTCGTGCGCGCTGGTCTGGTCGGTGACGATGTCGATCTCCACACCCCGGCGCAGCAGCTCGGGGAAGACGGTGGCGGCGTTGCCCACCACGCCGACGCTGAGCGCGCGGCGGTCCCGCTTCGCGGCGAGCGCCCGCTCCACCGCGTCGTCCAGGGAGTCGGCGACCTCGTCGAGGTAGCGGTCGTGGACCCGGCGGTCCAACCGGCTGCGGTCCACGTCGACGATGAGGCACGCGCCGCCGTTCATGGTGACCGCGAGGGGCTGGGCCCCGCCCATCCCGCCGCATCCGGCGGTCAGCGTCAGCGTCCCGGCCAGGCTTCCACCGAACCGTTTGGCGGCGACGGCGGCGAACGTCTCGTACGTGCCCTGGAGGATGCCCTGGGTGCCGATGTAGATCCACGACCCCGCGGTCATCTGCCCGTACATGGTCAGGCCGAGCTGCTCCAGGCGGCGGAACTCCGGCCAGGTGGCCCAGTCGCCGACCAGGTTGGAGTTGGCCAGCAGCACCCGGGGTGCCCACTCGTGGGTGCGCAGCACCCCGACCGGGCGGCCGGACTGCACCAGCATCGTCTCGTCCTCGCGCAGGTCGGTCAGCGTGCGCACGAGCGCGTGGTACGACGGCCAGTCCCGCGCGGCCTTCCCGGTGCCGCCGTAGACGACCAGGTCGTCGGGGCGCTCGGCCACCTCCGGGTCGAGATTGTTCATCAGCATCCGCAGGGCGGCCTCCTGCGGCCACCCCCGGGCGGTCAGCGCGGTGCCGCGGGCGGCGCGGACGGGCTGGGACATCTCGGTTCTCCTCTCAGCCGAGGAACAACTGGCGACGGGCGGCGGAGGACTCGAATGCCTCCAGCCGGCGTTGGGTCTCGGCGGGCGCGGCGTCGCAGATGGCCTGGAGGACCACCATCGCCAGGGTCATCGGGGCGGTGTGCAGGTCGAACACCAGATCGGTGCCGACGGCGGCGGGGAGTACCACGTCGGCGTGGTCGGTGGCCGGGCTGACCGGCGAGTCGGTGATGGCCACCACGGTCAGCCCGGCGGCCCGCGCCTCGCACAGCGCGTCCAGGGTCTCCCGGGGGTAGCGGGGCAGCACGAACGCCAGCAGGGCGGTCGCCCCGGCGGCGGCGGCCTGTTCGAGGCGGTCGGTGAGCAGGCTGCCGCCGTCGTCGAGCACCCGCACGTCCGGGTGCACCTTGGCGGCGAAGTACGCGAAGTACGCGGCCAGCGGCGCGGCGGCCCGTAGCCCGAGCACCGGCAGCGGGCGGCTCGCGGCGAGCAGCTCGCCCGTCTCGGCGATCCGGTCCAGGTCGGCGAGCTGGCCGGCCAGCCGTTCCAGGTTGCCCACCTCGGCCCGGACGGCGCGTTGCAGCTCGTTGCCGCCGCCGGAGGACCCGCCGGTGGCCGCGCCGGTCAGCTCGCGCAGCCGGCGGCGCAGCGCCGGGTAGCCGTCGTGGCCGAGCGCCACGGCGAACCGGGTCACCGACGGTTGGCTGACCCCGGCCAGCTCGGCCACCTCGGCGGCGGAGAGGTATGCCGCCGAGGTGGCGTGCTGCACCAGGCTGTGCGCGATCCGGCGCTGGGTCGGGGTGAGCCGGACGCCCCGGAACAGGTCGACCACCCGGTCGGTGGGCGCCCCGCCGGTGCGTCCGTCATTCATGCGCCGACTCTATGCATCAAAACTTTCAGAGGCAAGCCGTGAGCACCGTCGTTGTCGCGCCGTCTCTGTACTATCCGCACGGCGGGTGAGCAGAGGAGTGGGGCATGCAGCCGGAGGGTCCGTACAGGTTCACCGAGGCGGTGGGGGATTGCCAGGTCGGTCGGGCATGGTCCGCCGTGGACGGTCAGGGGCGGCCGGCGCTCGTGGTGGTGCTGGACGGCGTCGCGGCGGCGGACCAGCGCTGGCGGGAGGCCTTCGCGAACGTGGCGAACACGCTCGCCCAGACGGCCGGCGGCCACCGCTACCTCGCCGCCGACTTCTCCGCCGCCCATCCCTGGGTGGCGTACCCGCCGGGAGAGGCCGGTGCGCCGCAGCGGCTGTTCCAGACCCTCGGCATGGACTACCGGCCCGTGGCGGGCGGGTCGACGCCGCCCCCGCCGTCCCAGCCGATCTCGACCCAGCCATCCTCGGCGCAACCGATCTCGGCGCAACCGATCTCGGCGCAGCCGCAGCCGGTTGCGACGGCGACGCAGCCCACGTCGGCGCCGCCCCAGCCGGTGTCGGTGCCCCCGCAGCCGACGTCGGGCCCGCCCCAACTGCCCTGGGTGCCCCAGCCGTGGGCGGTGACGCCCCAGCCGGTCTCCGGAGCGCCGCTCTCGCCGGCCGCCGAGCCGACGCCCGGCAGCTCCCCGCCGTACGACACGTTCTCCGCGCCCGGCCGGCGGATCGCGCCGGCGCAGCCGCCCCGGCGCAGCCGCACCGGCCTCTGGGTCGCCGTGGTGGTGCTGGCGGCGGTCGTCGCCGGCGGCGCCGGGGTGTTCGTCGGCACCACCCTCGGTGATGACGGGGCCGCTCCCGGCCCGGCCCCCTCGGCCAGCCCCACCGTGGCGCCGTTCGAGGCGAACCAGTTCTCCCTCAACAAGCCCAAGTTCGAGGGCGACCTCGCACCGCTGGCCGAGCCGTGGCTGGCCCGGATGGGCGGCTGCGCGGTCGACACCGAGGCCGGCGGGCCCAAGCGGCCGGCGGACGAGAAGCGGCACGTGTTCTGCCGCTACGGCGGGCTGTCCCTGCACTTCGGCCTCTACGAGGCCAGGTCCACCAAGGACGCGGCACGGGCCTACCGGCAGCAGCTCAACCTGGCCGGCGGGTCCCTCGCCCCCGGCCTGCGGGAGGCCACCCGGACCACCGGCGGCGTCAGCGGGGCCGCCGGCAGCTACATCGAGTACGCCTTCAAGGGCGACGACGGCCGGACGATCTGCGGGGTGTGGTGGGACCGCGACGACGGGCTCGGGGCGCTCTACCTGGAGACCCTCTGCGAGGCCGGCGTCGGCGGGAACTGGGACGCGCTGCGGGACCTGTGGCGGCGCACCAGCTGACGGTCGTCGCGGGAGTTGACAACGGCTGCGGCGACATCATTAATGGACACGGCCGTCGGGGGACCGGTGTGACATCGCCCGTCCAGGCGGGTTCTTGGGCGCCCGGCCGGAGATGGCGCCCCGTGTCCCTGGGGAGCATCGGGTTGGGCGACAAGTCATGACGTCGGTCGAGGACGCCGGTCCCGTGCCGGCTCCGCGCGTCGGCCCGCCGCTGCTGGCCGGGCGTTCCGTCGCGCTCGTCCACGAGTGGTTCAGCGCGGCCGGCGGCTCCGAGAACGTCTTCCTCGCCATCGCCGACCTGGTCCCGCACGCCGACCGCTTCGTGCTGTGGGCCGAGTCCGACGTTCCCCGGGACCGGCTGCGACTGCGGGAGTCCTGGCTGGCCCGGACGCCGCTGCGCCGCAGCAAGGCCCTCGCGTTGCCGTTCCTGCCGCTGGCCTGGCGGGCTGCCGCCCGCCCCGCCGGGTACGACGTGGTGATCTCCTCCAGCCACGCCTTCGGCCACACGGCCCGGTTCGGTCCGCCCGAGCGGACGCGGCACCTGAGCTACGTGCACTCGCCCGCCCGGTACGTCTGGAGCCCCGACTTCGACGGGCGCGGCGCGGGCCGGCTGCTGAGCGGGCCACGACGGGCGTTGCAGGCGGTGGATGTCCGGCTCAGCCGGCACGTGCACGCCTACGCCGCGAACTCCCGCGAGGTCCAGGCCCGCATCCGCCGGTACTGGGGGCGCGACGCGGTGGTCATCCACCCGCCCGTCGACGTCGACTTCTTCGCCGCCCCGCCGGCCGCCGAGCGGGACCAGGCCCGCGAGTACCTGCTCGGGGTCGGGCGGTGGATCCCGTACAAGAACTTCGACCTGATGATCGCGACCGCCGCCGAGGCGGGCCTGCCGCTCGTCCTCGCCGGAGGTGGCCCGGAGGAGGCCCGCCTGCGCCGGCTGGCCGCGCGGGCGCCCGTCCCGGTGACGTTCGAGCCGCGGCCCGGTCGGGAGCGGCTCCGGGAGCTGTACTGGGGTGCCCGAGCCCTGCTGTTCCCCGCGCACGAGGACTTCGGCATCATCCCGGTCGAGGCCCAGGCGTGCGGCACCCCGGTCATCGGGCTGCGCGCGGGCGGGCTGCTGGAGACCGTCGTGGAGGGCGAGACGGGTTTCCTCGTCGCGTCGCGGGACCCGGCCCGCCACGCCGCGGCCGTCGGCCGGCTCGACGGGCTCGACCCCGAGCGGGCCCGCCGGCACGCGGCCGGGTTCGGGCGGGACAGCTTCGCGGCCCGGATGGCCGAGTGGGTCACGCATGAGTCCGGCTGAGCGGGTCGAAACGACCGTCCTCGAGTGCAGCGGCGTCGGGGACGGCGGGATCACCCGGGTGCTCACCGAGGTCGTCCGGCACTGGCCCGGCCCGCAGCGGCTCCGGGTGGTCGCCGCGCCACCCGACTGGGCCGTCCCCCCGACCGACCCGGCCGTCCAGGTCGAGGTGGTCAGCCGGCAGCCGGCCGACCGGGCCCGGGCGATCGCGTCCGCGGTCACCGCCCTGCGCGGCGTCACCGGCCGCGCCGACCGGGGTGCCGCCCCCGCGACCACCGTGCTGTCGCTGAGCCCGTCGCTCGCCGTGCGGGGCAGCCGGTTGCCCGTCACCACCGTCGTGCACGACCTCGCGTTCCGGCTCTGGCCGCACGGGCTGTCGGGCGCCGTCCGGCAGTACCGGCGGGTCAGCTACGGCACCGCGATCGGCCGGTCCGCGCGGCTGCTCTGCGTCAGCGCCCGCACCCGACACGATCTCCTCGGCCTGTACGGCGTCCGCGACGACCGCACGGCGGTCTGGCACCCGGGCAGCAGCCTCGACACCGCTCCCGGCCCGCTGCCCGCCCCGCTGGCCGCGCGGGTCGCGGGCGGCGGGCACTACCTGGCGGTGGCCGGGCACGCCGCGCACAAGGGGGTCGAGATCGCCGTCGACGCCCTGCCCGACCTGCCCGGGTACGTGCTCGCGGTGCTCACCGGCGGGCAACGGGTGCCGGAGTTCGAGGCCGCCGTCGCCCGCTGCGCCGCGGCGGAACGGGTGCTGTTCCTGGACCGCCTCCCCGAGGACGGGTACGCCGCCACGATCGCCGGCGCCGCCGCGTTCCTGATGCCCAGCCACTTCGAGGGCTACGGGCTGCCTGCGGCCGAGGCGCTGCGGCTCGGCACGCCGGTGGTCGTCTCCCCGGATCCGGCCCTGCACGAGGCCACCGGCGGGCGGGCGGCCCGGATGACGAGCTGGACGCCCCGCGCCCTCGTCGACGCGGTGACCGAGGCGACGACCGCGCCCCGGCCGCCGGTGGGGCGGTGCGGCCGGTCCTGGCGTACCGCGACGGCACACCTCGCCGACCTGCTCTCCGGGGTGCCGACGGCCCCCCGCCCGGTCGGGCGGTGACGGCCGTGCGGATCGCCATGGTGCACTCCGGCTTCGCCGTCCGGGGCGGCGCGGAGCGGTACGTCCGGGACCTGTCCCGGGCGCTCGCCGACCGTGGCCACGAGGTCCGCGTCCACAGCCGGACGCCCGACGCGGAGCACCCGGAGGACCGGCCGGTCGGTGAGCGGGTCTCGGCCCGCCTGGCCCGGCTCGCCCCCCGGCTGGCCAAGCTCTGCACCCACCTGGGCGACCTGGTCGACCCGACCGGACTGGGCCCGGACGACCTGCGCGACTTCGACCCCGACGTGGTGCACCTGCACAACTGGCAGGGGCTCGGCGTCCGGCCGGTGGCGCGGCTGTCGCGGCGGTGGCCCACCTGCCACTCCGTGCACGACCACGCCGTCCGCGACCCCAACAACGCCCTGGGCAACCTGGGTCGCTCGGCCCTCCTGGACGCGCTGCTGCGGCTGCGGTCCCGGTGGGTGCTGCGGCAGCTCAGGCGCTGCACCCTGCTGTTCCCGTCCGAGCGCACCCGCCTGCGGGTCCTGGCCGGCGCCGCGGGGGCGGGGCCGGCAACCCGGCTCCTGCCGCTCGCCGTGCCGCTCCCGCCCGGGCCGCGCGACTGGCCGCCCGGCGACCGCCGCGTCTTCCTCTACCTCGGCGCACTGGACCGGCACAAGGGCGTGGACCTGCTGCTCGATGCCTGGGCGGAGGCCGCCGACGCGGTCGGCGGCACGCTGCTCGTCGGCGGCGACGGCCCGCTGCGCGCCGAGGTCGAGCGGGCGGCCGAGCGGTCCCGTTCCGTGCGGTACCTCGGCTACCTCGACGCCGAGGGCAAGCGCGCCGCGTTCCTGCGGGCCGGCTGGCTCGTCTTCCCCAGTCAGTGCGCCGAGACGTTCGGCCTGGTCTGCGCGGAGGCGCTGACGGCGGCGCGGCCCATCCTCGCCAGCGACATGGCCCGGCCGCCGATGGCCGAGGACGCCTCGGTCCTGGTCTTCCGCACCCGGGACGAGCTGGCACAACTGCTGTGCCGCGCCGCCCGGATGCCCGACGACGAGTACGCGGCGATGTCCGCGTCGGCCGCCGCCGACGGGACGCGCCTCGACTGGGACCGGCACGTCGACGCCGTCGTCGAGACCTACCGGACGGTCGGCGCCCGAGCCGGTGCCGACCAGCGACCCGAGGTGACCCGCCGATGATCCCGGACACCGGACACCGGCCCGACGCGACGGCACCCGGAACCGCCCCGGCCCGCCGTCGGCCGCCCACCCCCTGGCTGGTCGGGGGTGTGCTGCTCCTGCTGGCCGTCGTCGGCTGCGCGCTGGCCGGCATCTCCCCGGTGGCGCCACTCTTCCTGGCCGGCCTCGGCGTCGTCGCGGTCCGCCAGGTGCCCGGCATGGTGTACGTGCTGATCGTGCTCAACGCCCCGCTGGGGCTGTGGATGACCGGCGTCCAGGGGCTCGTCGGCGACGCGTTCGGCGGGCGCGAGTACGTGCTCAGCGTCTCCGCCGCCGCGGTGGTGGGCGTCCTCTTCGGGCGTACCGCGTTGCTCGGCCGGTGGACCCGGACCCGGCTCCTCACCGGCGCGGCGGTGCTGCTGGTCGTGGCGGTGTGGAGCCTGATCGGCATCGCCCACCACGGGGCGGCCCAGACCCTCGTCGGCGTCCGGCTGACCCTGGTCCCGCTGCTGCTGCTCGTGGTGCTCGCCGCGCTGACGCGGCCCCAGGTGCGGACGGTGCTCACCGCCCTGTCCTGGCTGCTCGTGGCCAACGCCGTGGCGGCGGTCGGGGAGCTGGCGGTCGGCCCGGCCCGGCTGGTGCGGTGGGGCTTCGAGGAGGACCGGGCGGTCCGCTACATCGGCGACACCTTCCGGGTGCCCGGCCTCACCGAGTTCAACGGCGAGCTGGGCATCCTGGCCGGCGCGTACCTGCTCGGCTACGTGACCCTGTGGCTGACCCGGCGTGCCCGGCGTGCCCCGTGGTCCTGGCACGCCGGAGGGTTCGCCGCCGTCGCCTGCCTGGCCCTGAGCACCAGCCGGTCGGGGGCGCTGCTGGTGGTGGCGGGGGTGCTCGCGGCCGTGCTGCTCGACCGCTCCGGCGGGGCCGCCGGGCGACGCCGCGCGCGGCTGGTGGGCCTGGGCGTGGTCGTCTGCGTGGCCGTGGGCTTCGTGGCCGTCGGCGCCACCGGCGCCCGCAGCCTCTTCGAACGGTTCGACGTGTGGGCCGGGCTGCTCGGCGGCGGCCTGCCCTTCTGGGGGCTCGGGATCGGCGGGGTCGGCGCGGCCACCACGTCCCGGGTGACGGCCGGCCCGCAGGTCTTCGTCGACAACTACTTCGTCAGCGTCGGCCTCCAGTACGGCCCGTGGGCGATGATCGTCCTGGTCGCCGGCATCGGGTACGGGCTGGTGCGGCTGTGGCGGCGCACCGCCGCGCACCCGGCGTCCGTGCTGCACGTCGCCGTGCTGGCCGGCCTGGCCGCCTCGTTCCTGGTGATCGAGGCGTGGGAGTACCCGGGCGCGATGATGTGCCTGGCCGCGTTCGTGGCGTACGGGCTGCGCCTGGACGACCCACCGGCGCCCGCCCCCTGGCCCGCAGCCTGGCCCGTCGCCTGGCTCGCCCCCGCCCCCGACGCCTCGACTGGGCACCCCGCGCCGGACGCCCCCGCCGCCGACGCGCGGCGGGCCTGAGCCGTGCGACCGCTGCTCGCCCTCGGGGCGCGGTTGCAGGGCTCGCAGCTGTCGGTGCAGGCGCTCACCCGGCTGTGCAGCGTCTACGTCTTCCTCCTGGCGTCCTGGGCGGACACCGACCGGCTGCCGGCGGTGGCGTTGCAGGGCGCGCTGCTCGCCATCCCGTACACGCTGCTGGAGGCCCTGGTCGGCCGGCCACTCTCCGCCGGCCTCGTCCCGGCGGACTGGCACGTGGAGAGCTGGGCGGGCCGCGTCGCCGCCGCGACGCTCGCGCCGGTCGCCGTGGTGGGCTACCTGTGCGCCACGGTGGCGCTGCCGGACACCGGCGCCGCCGACCGGTTGATCCTGCTCGCCCCGGTGCTCCTGCAACTGCCGATCGAGGCGTTCTTCTGGGCCACCGCGAACACCCGCACGCCCCGACGGGCGAACCTCGTACCGCAGTTGACCGCGGTCGGGACCCTGCTCGGTGGTGCCGTGTTCGTCGCCCTCGACCTGCGGGTCGACGTCGTCGCGGTGCCCGCACAGGTCGCCGTCCTGGCCTGGGTGCTGCTGCGTCGCCCCGCCGCCGCGCCCGCGGCGGTCCGCCCCGGCCTGCGGCGCGGGTTGAGGGTGGGCTCGGTGTACTGCGTCGCCGCGGCCGTCGACCTGTCGTACACCGTCACGCTGCCCTCGGTGGCCGGCGCCGTGGCGGGACCGGCCGCCGTTGTCGTCCTGCGGGCGATGGACCTGGTCTTCGGCCCGTTCCACGTGGTGTTGTCGGCCAGTGTCCGGGAGGACGTCGTCGCCGGCCGGCGCGGCCGTTGGCGGACCGGCACCCGGGCGTTGACCGTGGTGGCGCTGGTGGCGGTGTCGGCGGTGGTGCTCGCCAGCGGGCCGCTGCGGGCCCTCGTCGCGCCCGACCTGGCCACCGTCGGCGTCGGGGTGATCGCCCTGTACTGCGGATACAAGGCGTTGCTCACGGCGGCGACCTGGCTCTCCACCCGGCACATGGTCTGGGCGGCGCCGCGCCGCTACCTGGTCTCGGCCGTCGGGTCGCGGGTCGTCGCGTTCGGCGGGCTCGCGGCGTCGGCCCTCTGGGTCACCGGGGTCGCCGGCCTGGTCGTTCAGCTGCTGGTCGCCGAGGCGCTGGTGGTCTGCTGGTTCCTCGCCCGGATGCGGCCGTGGGCCGCCGAGGGGCCCGTCGCGGAGCCGGCCAGGGACCGGGATCCGGTGCCGGCCGGGGGCGGCGCCGGGTCCTGACCCGACCCCGGCCCGGCCGTCGCCGACCGCCGGTCTGCCGTCCCGCCCGTGGGTCCGGGCCGGCTGCCCGTCCCGCCCGTGGACCCCGGCCGGTCTGCCGTCCGCCCGTGGCCCCGGTTCGGGCCGGAGGTCAGGGCTCGGTCGCGAGCACCTGCACCGCGCCGCTGGGGAACAACGCGCACAACTGCGTCCGGCCGCCCACGTCCCGCGCGAAGACGCGCACCGAGCCGCCGCCCGGGCGGGCGGGCTCGGCCTCGGCGCGCAGGTCGAACGCGGGCCGCACCACGAGGTTCTTGTCCGGGTGCCCGAGGCCCTGGGTGATCTCGACCAGCGTGGTCGGCGCCGGCGTGCCGATCCAGCCACGGCCGGTGCCGGGGATACGCCGGCCGTCGGCGTCCACGGCACCCGGCTGGGAAAGGCTCACCCGGACGCTGGACAGCCCCCGCTCCGCGCCGAAGTCCACGGCCGCCGTGCCGCAGTTCACCACCTTGCTCTCCACCAGGCAACCGGAGGGCTCCTCGGGCTGGACGCCGGGCACGAACTGAATCCCGATCTCCGGGTGCGGGTCGGTGTGGTTGTAACCCAGCACCAGCCCACCGATCCACCGGATGTCGTTGCGGGAGATCCGGACGCCGACCCCGCCGTTGAGGTCGGCGTAGCAGTTGGAACAGCTGATCCCGGTGGCCGCCAGGTCGAACGAGACGTTCTGCTTGATCCCCCAGGCGTGACAGTTGACCATGGACGTGCCCATCGAGTCGCCGGTCAACCGGAACCCGCTCGCGCCGTTCTCGAACGTCAGGCAGTTGATGAACATCGAGTCGTGCGGGCCGTGGAAGTTGATCCCGTGCCCGTCGTTGCCGTGCGTGCGCACCGCCGACAGCCGGGCCTCCATCTGGTGCGAGGGCGCCGGCAGCGCCCCGGCCGGCCCCCACTCGCTGACGATGCCGTCGTTTCGACAGTTGAAGACGATGACCTCGGAGATCTCATAGCCGTAGCCGTAGAGCCGCAGCCCGTACCCGGCGGAGGAGTTCTGCTCCTTGTTGCCGTCCAGCGTCAGGTCGCGCACGCTGAACAGCGTGATCCCCTGGTCGGACCGGGTGCCGGCGAGCCGGGAGAACCCGTCCGACTCGAGGATGGCCGAGTTCGCCCCGGCGCGCAGCCGCAGGATCGTCGCGTCGCCGCCCGAGCCGCGCAGGTGCACCCGGGAGCGGAGGGTCAGTCGCCCGGTGAGGTACGTCCCCGGCGGGAAGAAGACGATGCCCCCGGCCCGGCCGGCGGCGTCGATGGCCCGTTGCAGGGGCTCCGTGTCGTCGCTGCGGCCGTCGCCCCGCGCGCCGTGCTCGCGGACGTCGACCACGCCCTGACCGCCGGAGCCGTTCGACGACCAGGGGCCCAGCGCGGCGACGCCCACCGCGGTGGTGCCCAGTCCGGCGGCGACGGCCCCGCCCCGCAGCAGGGCGTTCCGCCGGCTGACACCCGATGTCCCCGACACGGCGTCGAGGTTTCCGTGGGCCATCTGGTCCCCTCCCGAACCGGCCTGGTCAGCGGTGTGGACCGGCCCGGACCGATGATCCCACGGCCCCGGCGAGCCCCGGACGGGCGGCACCGGCCGTCAGTGCCGGCCGCCGCGGAACACCTCCGCCACCGTACGGAGGATCACCTTGACGTCCAGCCACAGTGACCAGTTCTCGATGTAGTAGTTGTCGAAGCGCGCCCGGTCGGAGATCGGGGTGTCCCCCCGCAGGCCGCTCACCTGGGCCAGTCCGGTCAACCCGACCGGGACCCGGTGACGCATCGCGTACTGCGGGTACTGCGCCGAGAACTGCTCGACGAAGTGCGGCCTCTCGGGGCGCGGGCCGACCACGCTCATGTCGCCCCTGAGGATGTTCCACAGCTGGGGCAGCTCGTCCAGGGACGTCCGGCGGAGGAACCGGCCGACCGGGCCGACCCGCCGGTCGTGGGCGATCGACCAGTTGGTACGCGACTCGTGCTCGTCGACCGGGCGCATGGAGCGGAACTTGACGACCCGGAAGAGCCGCCCGTGCCGGCCCACCCGCTCCTGGAGGAAGAAGATCCCGCGCCGGTCCTCCAGGTACGTGGCGAGGGCGCAGAGCAGCAGGACGGGGCTCAACGCCACCAGCGCGACCGAGGCGATCACCACGTCGGAGGCCCGCTTGACCGCCCACCTCGGACCCGAGAACGTGGTGTCGCCGACCTTGACGATCGGGATGGCCCCGATGTGGTCCGGGTTCCCGTCGTGGGTGCGGGACCCCCACAGCCGGGGCACCGCCCACAGGTCGCACCCGGAGCTGGCCGGGCGGCGGAGCAGCTCCATCAGGGCCGGCTCCGAGCAGGACGGGTCGGCGATGATCAGCACCTCGCACTCGACCAGCTCGACCAGCCGATCCAGGTCGTCCAGCGTGCCGATCACCGGCAGCCGGCCCGGCGCGTGCGCCCCCGCGGCGTCGACGCAGCCGACGAAGCGCAGGCCGTACCGCGGGTAGCGGCGCAGCATCCGGGCCAGCTCCGCGGCGACCGGCCCGCTGCCGATGACGATCGCGTTGTGCTCGACCCAGCGGCGCCTGCGAGCCATGTCGGAGAGGGACCGGGTGACCGCCCGGCTGACGATGACCAGGCCGGCGGAGACCCCCACCCCGCGCATGAAGCCGGCGGCGTCGTCCGCCGAGTCGTGCCGTATCGCGGCGATGATGGCGACGACCGCCCCGCAGGCCAGCAGCCGCCCGGTGAGGCTGGGCAGCTCGTCCAGGAGGCTGGTGTGCCGGCGGGCCCGGTAGAGCCCGCCCACCGCGAAGACGGTCACCGTCAGGGCGGCCATGACCAGGGTGCCGCGCCAGAACCGCGTGGTCAGCAGCAGCGGAGCCAGGAGCCCGACCAGGTCGGCCGGCCCGGTGATCATCCACGCCCGCAGCCTTCGGGTGCGCCGCGACGCCCGCGATCCCGCGTACGGCAGCACCGCCGTGGTGTCCAGACCCGGCCGGCCCGGGGCGGCGTCCGTCGGTCGGGACGCGCCCGACCGGTCGCCCGGCGGCGGGGGCTCGGCGTCGGCGCCCTCGCGGGCGACAGGTGGCACCCCGGCCGGCGGTGGCCCGCCGTCGGCGTGGGCGGCGGCCGCGATCTCCCGGCTCACCGCGGGCTGGCTGGACATGACTGCGTGACCTCCCCCGTCACGGCCACGGCATCGACGGCGCTCCGCCAGGCCGAAGGCAGGATACGGCCGGCCACCGCCGGTCGCCATACCCGGACGGGCGATCCGATCGCTACCCCCCGGCCTTGAGGAGGTCCGCCACCGAGTCCCGGCGGACCGCGTCGAAGAGGGACCGGGCCCTGGCGGTGTCGGCGAACACCACACTCTCGCTGCCGACCCGGCCGGTGCCCCGGGTCGGGCAGGTGAAGAAGCCGAGGTTACCGCTGCGCAGATGCCGCATCTCCGTTGCCAGGTCCACCAGGGACAGTGACTTGTCGACGGCGACCGCGTCGGCGGTGGCCCGCACGAACGCGTTGAGCCGAGCCGGGTTCGTCAGCAGCCCGCCCGAGGCCGCCTTGTCCAGGATCGCCTTGATGACCTGCTGCTGATGGCGGATGCGGGCGAAGTCGCCGTCGGGGAACGCGTAACGCTCCCGCGCGTAGTCCAGCGCGGCCGCGCCGTCGAGGGTCTGCCGGCCCTGCGCGAAGGTGCGACGGCTGTCCGGGTTGAGGGAGTGGGTCGAGGTGAAGCCGCGCTCGATGTCGACCTCGATGCCGTCCAGCGCGTCGACGATCTCCTTGAAGCCGGCGAAGTCGACCATCGCCACGTGGTCGATCCGTACCCCGGTGAACTTCTCCACCGTCTGCACCATCAGCGGCACCCCGCCCCAGGCGTACGAGGCGTTGATCTTCGCCTCCCGGCCGCCGTGCCGGCCGTCCTTGGACCGGGGGACCGGCACCCAGGTGTCCCGGGGAATCGAGATCAACTGAGCGCTCGACCGGTCCTTCGGCAGGTGGGCCAGGATGATCGTGTCGGTCCGCGAGCCGGAACTGTTCTCCGGGTCCCGGGAGTCGCTGCCCAGGATCATGATGTTCAGCGCACCCCGGACCACGGGCTCGGGCCGGGCCTCCTCCGGCACGTCGGTGAACGCGTCGACCCGGTCGATGCCCTGCTCGACCGACCGCAGCCACAGCACGCCGGCGACCGTGCCGCCCGCGCCGAGCAGCGCCACCACCAGCACGGTCACGAGCGCGATCCGCCGCCACCGACGCCGCTTCGCCGGCCGCGCGGCCGGCTCCGCGTCGGCACCCGCCCGCGTCGAACCGACCGGGCTATCCTCGGCCGGCTCCGCGACCTGCTGGGGACGAGACATGGCGGCGATGCTACTGATTTCACGCGCCGCCCATGTGCCCGGTCCGGTTGTCGCGCCCGTCCGGCCGGCGTGCCCGGTCCGGTGGCGACGACGGTGGGCGGGCGTCGGCGACGACCGGCGCGTGAATCGAAACTTTCATCACCCCGCGTCTTCCTGAACCTGGTACAACCCTCACGTGGACGCGACGAAGCTGCGGCGGGCCATCGCCCGCACCCGACTCGCCCCGGTCGCCGCCTTCCCCAAGCGGCTCGCCCGGGTGGCCCGGCACGACGCCAAGGTGCTGCGCGCCTCCGCCCGGTGGCTGGTCACCTCCCGGGAGCACCACAACTACACGTACGAGCTGACCAGGCTGAGCCGGCAGCACCTGGCCTGGTTCGTCAGCGTCGCGTGCGACGTGCCGGTGGCCCGGGTCCGGGGCTGGTTCGCCGAGATCGAGGACGACGGGGAACTGCGCCGGCACATCGAGCGCGCCACCGCCGAGGCGTCCCGCCGGGGCCTGGCCGACCGGGAGGTCCGCTACGCCCGCCGGATCGGCTGGTACGCCATGGTCCGCGCCACCCGTCCCTCGCACGTGGTGGAGACCGGCGTCGACAAGGGACTGGGCAGCTGCGTGCTGGCCGCCGCCCTGCTGCGCAACGCCGCCGAGGGGCACCCGGGCAGGGTCACCTCGCTGGACATCAACCCCGAGGCCGGCTACCTGGCCCGCACCGCGCCCTGGTCGGAGGTGGTCGACCTGGTCGTCGGCGACTCCATCGCCTCGATCGAGGCCCTCGACCGGCCCGTCGACCTGTTCCTGCACGACAGCGACCACAGCCGGGCGCACGAGAAGCGCGAGTTCGACGCGGTCGAGCCGAAGCTCGCCCCCGGCGCGCTGCTGCTCACCGACAACGTCACCACCACCAACGTTCTCGCCGAACACGCCGAACGCACCGGCCGGCGCTTCCTCGCGTACCGGGAGACACCCGCCCGGCACTGGTACCCGGGCGACGGGATCGGGGCGGCCTGGTGAGGCTCGCGGCCGTGCACACGTACCCGGTCAAGGGCTGCCACCGCCTCGACCACGACGGCGTCCGGGTGGAACCGTGGGGCCTGGCCGGCGACCGACGTTGGCTGGTGGTCGACGCCGACGGCCTCGGCGTCACCCAGCGGGAGGCCACCGCGCTGGTCGGGCTGCGGGTCGCTCCCCGCGACGGCGGCCTGGTGCTGCGGGCCGCCGGCCGCCCCGACCTGGACGTCGGCGAGCCGGCCGGGGTGGAGCCGCTGCCCGTGCGGGTGTTCCGCAGCCGGCTGCCGGTCCCCGCGCTCCCCGCCGGGCCCGCCGCCGACGACTGGCTCACCGCCCTGCTCGGCCGCCCGGCCCGCCTGGTCCACCTGGCCCGGCCCACCCGGCACCTGGCGCCCGGCGACCGCGCCCACGACACCGGCGACCGGGTCAGCTTCGCCGACGAGTACCCCCTGCTGCTGGCCACCACCGCCTCCCTCGACGCGCTCAACGGTTGGCTGACCGAGGCCGGCGAGGAGCCCGTGCCGATGAGCCGGTTCCGGCCCAACCTCGTCGTCGACGGGGCACCCGCCTGGGCCGAGGACGAGTGGGCCGGCCGGTGGCTGCGGATCGGCTCCGCGCGTTTCCGCGCCGCCGGCCCGTGCGGCCGTTGCGTGGTCACCACCACAGACCAGGAGACCGGGGTACGCGGCAAGGAGCCGCTGCGCACCCTCGGGCGGCACCGGAACCTCGGCGGAAAGCTGCTGTTCGGCCTGCACCTCGTCCCCGACGGACCGGGCGTGGTGCGCGTCGGTGACCCGGTGGGGCCGGCGGACTGACCGGGCGCGGCGGCCGACGCGCAGCGATCGGCCGTAGGTCACGGCCGACCGCGCGCGGTGTCCGACAGGAATGCCGCGAGGCGATCGGCTTCCTGGGCGACCGCGGTGCGTTCGGCGCGGGTGAAGCCACGCAGTGGTGCGACGGCGATGGTTCCGGCGGTAGCGGTCCAGGTGGCGGCCACTCGGCCGTCGACGAGGACCAGGCGCTCCCCGGCCACGGACAGGCCCCGGTGGCTGTCGTCGATGATGCGGCTGCGGTCGTGGTAGCCGAGGACGACGTTGTCGAAGGCCGGTAGGAAGCGCACGGGTGCGGGCGTGTCGGGCTCGGGTCGTGGGGCGTCGGGGAGGTCGAGCAGTTCGCGGCCGCGGTGGTCGCGGAAGCTGATCAGCTCGTCGCGGACCGCCTTCACGGCGCGGGGCAGACCGGCCAGCCCGCACCAGGCGCGCAGGTCGGCGCTGGCCGCGGGGCCGAACGCCCGCAGGTATCGGCGCACCAGGTCCTCGCCGACGAGGTCAGCGTGGCCGGACTCCGGCGTGGCACCGGGCGGGGCGGGACGGCCGAGCCAGGTGGACAGGGGCAGGTACAGCGCGCCGGCGGTGCTGCGCCAGGTGCCGCGCGGCGGGAGCTGGACCGTCGGTACGAGCGCGGCGACGACGGCTTCGCCCAGTACGCGAGGTGCTGGCCCCGGCCAGTGCTCGGCCAGGGCGCGTCCGACGTCGCCGAGTGAGCGGGCCTGGCCGTCGGCCATGAGGGCCCGTGCCCGGGCCGCGAGGTCGTCCGGGTCGAGCCCGGTGAGCTCGCGGCGGTAGGTCCCGAGGGTCCGTTGCCGGAGCAGGGTGTGGTGGCGTGGCCGCCAGTTCCATGCGTCGTCGGCGGGAACGAGGTGCACGGTGCGGCGCATGAGGTGCAGCCGTACCAGGACCCGCTGATCGAGGAGCCGGCTGAGTTCTTCGGGATCGAAACCGTTCATGCGGGACCAGAGGCCGATGAAGGGTTCCTGTGGTTCTTGGGCCTGTAGTCCGCCCAGCCCGGCGACCGTGCTGAGCACGGTCGCCTCGGTGCGTTCGAGCAGGAATTGGCGTGCCAGGGTCGCTCGATTGAGCGCGCGGGCGTCGAGGCGCGTGGTCACAACTGCTCCGTCCTGGTCAGGTCAGGCGGCCCAAGGGGCGCGTGCGCGTGCACCAGGCGGAGGTTCAGCCGGCGTTGTACTCGACCGCGACGTCGAGAACCCAGGTGACGCCGAAGCGGTCCTTCAGCATGCCGTAGAGCGGGGCCCAGCCGGCGGGGCCGAGGTCCTGGAGGACGGCCGCGCCCTCGGACAGGCCCTTCCAGCAGGTGGTGATCTCGTCCTCGTCCTGGCTGCGGACGGAGACGAAGACCGCCTTGTCACCGGGGCTGTAGGACTGGTTGCCGGGCACGTCGTAGGCCATGACGTGGAAGCCGTTGTCGGCCTGGACCTGGCCCCACATGATCTGGTCGGCCTCGGCCGGGGCCGAGACGTTGTGGGCGTCGGAGTAGGTCACCAGGGCGATCTGGCCGCCGAACACGGAGTGGTAGAACTCCAGCGCCTTGCGGGCGTCGCCGCGGAAATTCAGGTGGGTGGTGGTGATGATGCCCATGATGGCTCCTGTCGAGAGATGTCAAAGGGGAGACGGTCGGCTTCGCCGGACCCGTGGCCGGCCGGCGTGAGCGAAGACTCTCAGCAGTAGGTGCCAGGATGTGGCATCTACTACGGGCAGAATCGGATTCGTGCCGAAGACCTCCGCCCGACTGCTGGCCCTGCTGTCGCTGCTGCAGGCCCGCCGGGACTGGCCCGGCACGCTGCTGGCCGAACGCCTGGACATCAGCCTGCGCACGGTGCGCCGCGACGTCGACCGGCTACGCGAACTCGGCTACCCCATAGCCGCGGTCAAAGGCCCCGACGGCGGCTACCGGCTCAGCGCCGGCACCGAACTACCCCCGCTGCTGTTCGACGACGAACAGGCAGTCGCCCTCACCATCGCCCTGCAGATCGCCGCCACCACCCCCGGCGACGGCCTCGCAGAAGCCGCCGCACGGGCACTGAACACCATCCGGCAGGTCATGCCCGCCCGGCTACGGCACCGCATCAACGCCCTGCGAGTCACCGCCGTCGAGCCGCCCACCACTCGGCCGGTCGCGCCGGTCGACGGCGAGGTGCTCCTGGCGATCAGCGCAGCCGTCCCCGCCCACGAGGTGCTGCGCTTCGACTACGGCTCCGAGAGCGCGGACAAGCCCCCGCGCCGCGTCGAGCCCCACCACGTCATCACCTGGGACGGGCGCTGGTACCTCGTCGCGTGGGACCTCGACCGCGACGAGTGGCGTATCTTCCGCGTCGACCGGATCATCCTGCGCACCCCGAACGGGCCCCGGTTCACCCCACGCGTGCTGCCCGGAGGAGACGTCGCCACCTACGTCATCGGCAGGTTCCGCGGCTCCGACGACGCCTCCGGTGGCTGGCCCTGCCGAGGCACGGTGATCCTCGACCTGCCCGCGGCCACCGCAGCCCTCTACACCCGCGACGGCGTCGTCGAGGAATTCGGCCCCGACCGCTGCCGGCTCACCCTCGGATCATGGTCATGGCCCAGCCTCGCCGCCGCCGTCGCCCGGTTCGACGCCGACATCGACGTCGTCGGGCCCGACGAACTGACCAACGCCTTCGCGCACCTCGCCCGCCGGTTCACCAGAACCGCAGCCGGTTCCGGCACCGCAGCACCGACATCCCGAGTCGAGGCGAACGGGTGAGCGGGCGAAGCACCGAGCCGGGACGGGCGACGGCGATCAGGTGGTCGGGGCGGCGTCGGGGCACCCACCGGGGGCCAGGTCGAGCCACATGAGGATCTCGTCCCGGTCGTCGCCCGGGGCGACCCGCAGCGCGCCCGGCAGCCGGCCCACCTCCCGGTAACCGAGCCGCGCGTAGAACCGCTCCAGCCCCAGCCCACTCCGCACGGTGACGTGCAGTGCCTCCCGGCCCAGTTCGCGGCCGAGCCGCTCCGCCTCGCGCATCAGCGCCAGCCCGTGCCCCCGGCCCTGGGTGTCGGGGTGCACCATGACCCGCTTCAGCACGCACCAGTGCGCCTTGAGCCGGAACCGGTTGTCGGCGAGGACCAGCACGGCCGCCGGGTGCGCGCCGTCGTACCCGACGAGCAGCCGGTCCGGGCCGTCGACGAGGTCGACGAAGGTCGCCTCGGCGACGGGGCGGACGTCGGCGGCGGTGACCGGCGCCACGAAGCCGACCGCGCCGCCGGCGTTGGTGACGTCCACCCAGAGGCGGACGATCTGCTCGCGCAACTCGGGGGTCAGCTCGGGGTCGAGGACGAAGCGCAGACTCACGCTGCCATCCTGGCCCAGCCTTGAGCAGGGCCACTACGTGTCGTGACGAGCGTGACACCATCCTCGGCGGATGGTGTCAGGGTGTGAAGAAGTAGGGCCGACGGGATTCGAACCCGCACTGGTACGGACCTAAACCGTATGCCTCCTGCCGTTGGGCTACGGCCCCTTGACCGCGTACACCGTCATCTTCCACGACCACTGAGGCGGCCGACGAAGTCGCCGGCCGATCGGAAAACCCGTTGGTGTCACGGCCCTCGGATCGTAGACCACATCGGGTGCGACCACAGCCGGCCGGCGGGCCCCGGCGTACGTGGCGGTCTGACTGTGGCAGTTGGGGCAGAGCAGCCGCAGGTTGTGCGGCCGGTTGTCCAGAAAGTCGCCGTTGATGTGATCGACATGCAGGGTGAGGGGCGCCCCCTGCCAGTTCGGGCCGGTGCCGCACACCTCGCACTCCTCCGACAGCCCGATCAGCGCCAGGCCTCGCTTCAGCCGGCTCCCGGCAACCCGTCGCGATCCCTCGGGCCGCTTGACCAGGAGCGCCGACGCCGGAACCCGGATGTTGCGTTCTCCCCGGTTGTGGGCACTCCCGGTGAAGTGCGAGGTGTCGATGCCGAAGCGCTTGAGCTGGCGGCTGATGTGCGCGTGCGAGCCGCCGCTGAGGCGCACGCCCAGCAGCCGCATCACCTCGGTGATGCTGCGGGCCTGTGCCGCCGCGGCGGCCAGCGCCTCCGGTGAGTATTTGTAACGGGCCACGTGCGAACGGTAGTGGTCCGGTGCGACGGTCTCAGTCCAGCCCGAGGTCGCGGCGCAGCTTGGCGACGTGACCGGTGGCCTTGACGTTGTAGAGCGCCCGTTCGATCTTCCCGTCCGGGTCGATGACGAAGGTGGACCGGAT
The DNA here is from genome assembly GCF_040296145.1 of Micromonospora sp. NPDC002296. Classification (NCBI taxonomy): domain Bacteria; kingdom Bacillati; phylum Actinomycetota; class Actinomycetes; order Micromonosporales; family Micromonosporaceae; genus Micromonospora; species Micromonospora sp. NPDC002296. The sequence goes on along the minus strand of NZ_JBEOWQ010000019.1, from coordinate 9,728 downwards.
CACCCCGGTCACCGTCCGGCCGTACGACTGCTTCTCGCCGTACGCGCCGTACGCGGTGAGCACCGCCTTGTCGGCGTCGCCGACCAGCGGGAAGGTGATGGCGTCCCGGTCGCGGAACTTCGCCAGCTTCTCCGGCTTGTCGGGGGAGATGCCGACCACCTCGTAGCCGGCCGCCTGGAGCGAGGCGAGCGAGTCGCGGAAGTCGCACGCCTGCTTGGTGCAGCCGGGGGTCATCGCGGCGGGGTAGGCGTACAGGATGACCTTCCGGCCGCGCAGGTCGGCCAGGGAGAGGGTCTCGCCGGTGTCGGTCGGCAGGGTGAACTCGGGCGCGGGGTCACCGGGGTTGAGGCGGGCGGGCGCGGTCATGGCGGAAACCCTACCGCCGTCCCGGCGGGGGCCGGCTGGGGCGACGCGCCGGCACTCGTGATCAACTTCATGGCTTGTTGCAAGCTATTGGCAACAGTACTCTTCTGGAAATAGGCTCACCTCGTCGGTGTGGGCCCGCCCACCGCGCCCCGGGAGGTCGAGTGGAAACCCTGGCGATGCACATCTCCAACGGGATCGTCAACGGTCCCGTCGCCGCCCTCTTCGCCGTCTTCGCGCTGGCGGTGCTGGCCCTGTGCGTGCTGCGTGGCCGGCGCGACCTGGACGACCGGCTCGCCCCGATGGCCGGCCTGGTCGCCGCGTTCATCTTCGCCGTCCAGATGCTCAACTTCCCGATCTTCACCGCCGGCGTGAGCGGTCACCTGCTCGGCGGCGCGCTCGCCGCGATGCTGGTCGGCCCGTGGGTCGGCGCGCTCTGCGTGGCGGTCGTGCTGGTCGTGCAGGCGCTGGTCTTCGGCGACGGCGGGGTGGCCATGCTCGGCCTGAACGTCACCAACATGGCCGTCCTCGGCACCGCCGCGGCGTACCTGCTGATCACCCTGCTGCTGCGGGTGCTGCCCCGCACTCCGGCCGGGCTCGGCGCGACCGCCTTCGTCGCGGCGCTGGTCGGCGTCGTCGTCGCGTCCCAGGGCTTCGTGCTCCAGTACTGGCTGGGCGGCACCACCGACCTGGGCGGCAACCTGGCCGGCCTGGCCGGCACCATGGCCGGCGCGCACCTGCTGATCGGCATCGGCGAGGGCCTGATCACCGCGACCACCGTGGTCACCGTCGCGAAGGTCCGCCCCGATCTCGTGTACGCGCTGCGCGCCCTGAAGCCGGCCGCTCCGGCTCCCGTCGTCCCGGTCGCCGGAGGTGCCCGATGAGCAAGCGTCCCTGGGGATTCGTCGTCGGCGGCCTGCTGGTCGCCCTACTGCTGGCCGGGGTGGTCAGCAACTACGCCTCGTCGCACCCGGACGGGTTGGACTCGTCGCTGCTCAAGGGCTGCACGGTCAACGCCGAGGACGAGATCACCGGCGGCAGCTGCCCGGCCCAGCAGACGCGGGACCACGAACTGGCCGACAGCCCGCTGGCCGACTACGGCATCCGGGGCATGGACAACGACTTCCTCTCCACCGGGCTCTCCGGCGTCCTCGGGGTGCTGCTCACCTTCGCCGTCGGTGGCGGCGTGTTCTGGTTGCTGCGCCGCCGGGGCCCGGGACAGGGCGCCGGCCACACCACCGGCGGCGGGGACCGGGCCGGGGGCGACCCGGTCGGCGGCGGGCGCGGCGACGACGCCTCGCGCGTGGCGAACAGCCGGTAGGCGGGACGGCGATGGGGGCCGGCCACGCCCACGTGCTCTACCGGGAGTCGACCTCGCCGGTGCACCGCCTCCCGCCGGAGGTGAAGATCGCCGCGATGGTGCTGTTCACCGTCGCGGTGGTGGCCACCCCGCGCGCGGCGTTCTGGGCCTTCGGCGGGTACGCCCTGCTGGTGGCGGTGGTGGCCGCGCTGGCCCGGGTGGGGCCGGGCTGGCTGCTCAGCCGGGCGGCGATCGAGCTGCCGTTCGTGCTGTTCGCGTTCGCGCTGCCGTTCCTCGGGGCGGGCGAGCGGGTCGACGTGGCGGGGCTGAGTCTCTCCGTCGACGGGCTGCTCGGCGGGTGGAACATCATCGCCAAGGGCACCCTCGGCGTGCTGGCGTCGCTGCTGCTCGCCGCGACCACGACGACCCGGGACCTGATCGTGGGCCTGGACCGGCTGCGCTGCCCGCAGATCCTCACCCAGATCGCCACCTTCATGCTGCGCTACCTGGACGTGCTGGTCGGCGAGGCCCGCCGGATGCGGGTGGCCCGGGTCTCCCGGGGGGACGACCCGCGGTTCCTGTGGCAGCTGCGCGGGTTCGCCGCCGGCATCGGGGCGCTGTTCCTGCGCGCGTTCGAGCGCGGCGAGCGGGTCTACCTGGCGATGGTGTCGCGCGGCTACTCCGGCCGGATGCCGGCGGTGTGGCAGGGCGCGGGCGCGGCGACCGCCGGGCAGTGGCTGGTCGGGGCGGCGGTGCCGCTGGTCGCGGCCACCATCGCCGGGGCCGCCGTCGTCCTGCAATGATCGGGTACGTGCAGACCCCGGCTCCTGTCTCCCTCGACGTGCGCGGCGTGCGGTACGCCTACCCGGACGGGCACGTCGCCCTGCACGGGGTGGACCTGACCGTGCCGCGCGGCGAACGGGTGGCGCTGCTCGGCCCCAACGGCGCCGGCAAGACCACCCTGGTGCTGCACCTTAACGGCATCCTCACCGCCACCGAGGGCACGGTGCGCGTCGGCGGGCTGACCGTCAGCCGGGACCGGGGCACCCTCGCGGAGATCCGCCGCCGGGTGGGCATCGTCTTCCAGGACCCGGACGACCAGCTCTTCCTGCCCACCGTCGCCGAGGACGTGGCGTTCGGGCCGGCCAACCTGGGGCTGCGCGGGGCGGAGCTGACGGCCCGGGTGGACGAGGCCCTGGCGGCGGTGGGGATGGGCGAGCACCGGGACCGCACCCCGCACCACCTGTCGTTCGGGCAGCGTCGCCGGGTGGCGGTGGCCACGGTGCTGGCCATGCGGCCGGAGATCCTGGTGCTCGACGAGCCGTCGTCGAACCTCGATCCGGCGGCCCGCCGGGAGCTGGCCGGGATCCTGCGTGCCCTGCCGGTGACGCTGCTGATGGTCACCCACGACCTGCCGTACGCGCTGGAGCTGTGCGACCGCTCGGTCATCCTCGACGAGGGCCGCATCGTCGCCGACGCGCCCACCCGCACCCTCCTGGCGAACCAGGAGCTGCTGTCGACCCACCGCCTGGAACTTCCCTACGGCTTCACCCCCCGCCCCTGACCCGGGGCGCTCAGGGAGCCGTGTGGATGGGGCGTTAGGACGGTTCGTTCCCCAGCGCGAGCCCATGATCGACGCCGGAGGGCGGCGGGGCGGTGCGGGCCGCGGCGGCGGCGCGGAGGCGGAGGACTCCGGCGGCCGCGGCGCCGGCTCCCGCGGCCAGGACCACGGTGACCAGGAGGCGGGCCAGGCCGCCGGGCCAGGGGGCCGGGGGAACCGAGCGGCCGAGGACGGCGAGGTTGGTGACGCCGACGAACAGGGCCAGGCAGGCCCCGGCCAGCGCCAGCGCGAAGTCGGCGGCGGGGCGGCGGGCCAGCGCGTACCCGCCCGCCGCGAGCGCACCCAGGCCGGTGAGCAGCGCCCAGACCTGCCCGGCGAGCAGGCCGGCCAGCACCCCGCCCAGCCCGGACGCGCCGGCGTCCAGTTCCCGGCCGACGGTGAGCACGATCGCGGCCACCCCGCCGACGGCCAGCGCCGCGCCGACCCCGGCCAGCGCCCTGGCCGCCGCCGCGGTGCCGGCGGCCAGCAGCCCGGCGGCGCCCAGCGCGAGGAAGCCGAGGGTCGCCGCCACCCACCAGGGGTACGGGTCCGGCGGCGGCACCCAGTCGAGGGTGCCCCGGACCTCCACGGGCTCGGTGCCGTCGCGCAGGGGCACCGCCCAGTCCAGGACCCGCTGCTCCCGGGTCGGGTCGGCGCGCACCCGCGCGGGCGGGTCGGGCTCCTGCCACCGGATGCGTCGGTCGTGCCAGCGGGCCGCCGGCCCGTCGTCGATCCGCCGCCAGTCCGGGGCGGCGGCCGGGTCGGCCTGGGCGGGCAGGGTGGCGTCGCCCGACAGGGTCCGGTTCAGGTACGTCGCCGGGGAGCGGCTGTTCTCGTACACCCCGTCCGGCCCGACCCGCAGGTACGGCTCCCCGGAGTAGCCGATCACCTCGACCGGCCGCCCGGTGCGGTTGACCAGCTCCAGCCGGGCCCCCGCCTCCACCACCCGGACGGTCAGCCCCGGGCGGGCCGGGGCGATCCCGGTCGCCTCGGCCCGGTAGTCGGTGCCGTCCGGGGCCTCCCCGCCGTGCGCGGCGGCCGGCGCGGCGACGCCGAGGACGGCGATCAGCGCGGCGGCGGCGACCAGCCCGCCCCGGCGCAGCGGCCCACCCGGGCGGAGCGGCCCGCTTCGGCGCGGGGGCGCGGGCGTCACTTGCCGGCCGCCGCCACCGCCGCCGTGATGCCCGCGGGGCTGCGGTCGGAGAGCTCCTTGCCGTTGACCTTGATCGTCGGCGTGCCGGTGACCCCGGCCTTGCTCGCGTCCTCGGTGACGCGCTCGGTCCACGCCCGGTACGTGCCGTCGGAGACGCAGGAGGAGAAGTCGTCCCGGTTCAGCCCGACGCCGGCGCCGATGTCGACCAGCTCGTCGTTGCTCAGCCCGGCGCCGCCCTCCGGCGGCTGCCGGTCGAACAGCGCGGCGGTGAACTCCCGGAACTTGCCGCCCTTCGCCGCGCACCCGGAGGCGGCCGAGGACCGGGTGGAGTACTCGGTGGTCGAGAACCGGTTGAGGTAGGCCACCGGGTGGAAGACGACCCGGGCCTTGCCCTCGTTGACCAGCTGCTCGATCGTCGCGCCGCTGCTCTGCTGGAACTGCTTGCAGGCCGGGCAGAGGAAGTCCTCGTACAGGTCGATGGTGGCCGGCCCGTCCCCGTACGCGACGCCGGTGCCGTTCTCGGTCGCGCCGGGCGGGGCGGTGAAGGTGTCGGAGCGCTGGCTGGACCAGACGGCCCAGCCGATCCCGCCGGCGATGACCAGCACGGCGACCGCCGCCACCGAGGTCCAGAGGGTCCGCCGTCGGCGGCGTTCCCGGGCCAGTTGCTGCCGGACCACCCGGGCGGCGTCCCGCTGCCCCTTGCGACTACTCATCCTCGTCCTCCACAGGTGCGCCCGCGAGCCAGCCGTCCACGGAGACGGGGGTGCGGGGCCAGGTCAGCAGGAATCCGGCCAGCGCCAGGAATCCCAGGTCCCGGAGGATCTCCGGGAGGTAGCTCGGGGCCTGCCCGGCGGCGAGCTGTCCGCCGCTGCCGAAGCAGCCGCAGTCGATGGCCAGGCCACGGGCCCAGGCCGAGGCGATGCCGGCGACGAAGACCACCAACAGCGCGGCCGACACCCCGGCGGCCAGCCGGGTGGCCAACCCCACCAGCAGCAGCAGCCCCAGGGCCAGCTCGACGAAGGGCAGCGCCGCGCCGATCACCGTCGCGGCGTCGTACGGCAGCACCTGGTACGCGTTGACGGCGCGCCCGGAGGCGGCCAGGTCGCCGACCTTGGTCCCGCCGGCGACGAGCCAGACGGCGGCGAGCCCGAGCCGGGCGGCGACGCCCAGCCACGGGCGGACGGCGGGCCAGGGGACGGCCCCGATGCGTCGTGCGGTCATGGTCATTGGTCGCCCCGGCTCCGACGGAAGTTCCCGGTCATCCGGCGAGCGCGTCGCCGACCGCCTCGACCAGGTCGGCGCGGGCCCGGGCCACCCGGGAGCGGATGGTGCCGACGGGCACCCCCTCCACGGCGGCGGCCTCCGCGTACGACAGGCCGAGGAGTTGGGTGAGCACGAAGGCGCCGCGTCGCTCGGCGGGCAGCCGGCGTACCAGATCGGTGGCGCCGAGCTGCCCGGCGGGGTCCGGGTACGGGCGGTCGGCGTGCGCGTGGCCGACCAGCCGCTCGGCGAGCCGCCGCCGACGGACCACGGTGCGCAGGTGGTCGGCGCAGGCCCGGCGGGCGATGCCGAGCAGCCAGGTCCGCGCGCTGGAGCGCCCCTCGAAGCCGGGCAGCGCCCGGAACGCCCGCAGGTAGGTCTCCTGGGTGAGGTCGTCGGCGCTGTCCCGGTCGACCAGCGCGGCGGCGAACCGCCACACCTCGGCCTGGGTGGCCCGGACGAACGCCGCCTGGGCGACCGGGTCGCCGCCGCGCGCGGCGAGCGCCCAGTCGGTCGCCCCGTCCCGGGCGGCGTCGAGCGCCCGACCCCGGGCACCGGCGTCCGCGGCATCGGGCGGACCGACGGCGGCGGGGTCACGCGGGGCGGGGATCACGTCACATCAGGGTACGCGGCAGATCTGGCCCGGGCAGGGTCCTTCGGCCCTTCCATGGCGTGGCCCACTCGGGGAACTTTCCCGGTGCCCGGCCCGACTACCCGCTCATGACATGCGACGACGTGTGCGCGGCGTTGTCGGCGCGGCTGGGCGGCGAGGGCCCGCAGGCGCCGGCGGCGGGCATCGGGTCCGGGCCGGCCCGGGTCGCCGATCGGCCCCTGCGTCGGCGAGCATGGCCCACATGACTGCTGCCAATCTCCGGCCTCCCCGCCGCCGGCTCGCGCGGGTGGGCGCGCTCGCCGGCCTGCTGGTCACCGTCGTCGCACTGTTGCTGGCCCCGGCCACCCCCGCAAGCGCCCACGCGGTGCTGGTGAGCAGCAGCCCGGCCGCGTCCGCCGTGGTGCCCGGCGGGCCGGCCGAGGTGGTGCTGACGTTCAGCGAGCCGGTGCGCAAGGTGGCCGGGAAGATCCGGGTGATCGCCCCGGACGGCGCGCGGGCCGACCGGGGGGAGCCGGCCTTCGAGAGCACGGTGGTGACCGTGCCGGTGGACCCGTCCGCCGGGCGGGGCACCTACCTGGTCAGCTACCGGGTCATCTCGGCGGACAGCCACCCGGTGTCCGGCGCGTTCACCTACTCCGTGGGCGCCCCGTCGACGCCGCCGACGGACGCGGGATCCGACAACCGGGCCGACCCGGTGGTGGAGCACGGGGTCAAGGTCGCCAAGTACCTCGGGTACGCGGGGCTGCTGCTGCTGGTCGGCCCGGCGCTGGTGCTCGGCGCGCTGTGGCCGCGTCGGCTCTCCCGCCGGGGCCCGGCCCGGCTGGCCTGGACGGGGCTGGGCCTGCTGGTGTTCGCCACGCTCGCCGAGCTGTGGTTGCAGGTGCCGTACACCGCCGGGGGCGGGCTGTTCGACGTGACCGGGGCGGGCCTCGGCGACGTGCTGGGCAGCACGTACGGCGCGACGCACCTGGTCCGGCTGGGCCTGCTCGCGGCGGCGGCGTTCCTGCTCCGCCCGCTCTTCGCCGGGCCGGTGGGCCGCACCGACGGGGTGATCCTGGCGATCCTCGGCGGCGCGGCGCTGCTCACCTGGCCGCTGGCCGGGCACCCGGCGGCCTCGCCCGCCCCGGCCGTGTCGGTGGTGGTCGACGCGGTGCACCTGGGCAGCATGGCGGTCTGGCTGGGCGGGTTGGTGATGCTCGGCGGGTTCCTGCTGCGTCGGGCCGACGAGCGGGAGCTGGGCGCGATCCTGCCGATCTGGTCGCGCTGGGCGGCGCTGGCCGTCGCGGCGTTGCTGCTCGCCGGCACGGTGCAGGCGCTGATCGAGGTGGCCACCCCGACCGCCCTGGTCGACACCACGTACGGGCGGCTGGTGCTGGCCAAGATCGTGCTGTTCGCCCTGGTGCTCGGCGTGGCCGCGTACTCCCGGGCGCTGGTGCGCCGGCGCCCCGCCGCGGGGCGGCCGACCCCGGTGCGGCGGGCGGTGTGGGCGGAGTTGGCGATCACCGCGGTGGTGCTCGCGGTGTCGGCGACCCTGGTGCAGACGCCGCCGGCCCGCACCGCCGGTGCCGACGTGGCCGGCTCGCAGGCCGGCCTGTTCACCACCACCCTGTCCAGCCCGCTCTACTCCCTCCAGGTCGAGATGGACCCGGCCGAACGGGGCAACAACACGCTGCACCTGTACGCGTACACGAAGGACAATCGACCGCAGCCGGTGGAGGAGTGGAAGGCCACCGCCGCGCTGCCGGCGGCCGGGATCGAGCCGATCGAGATCCTGCTGCTGCCGCTGACCGACAACCACGCGACCGGGGAGCTCAACCTGCCCGCCGTGGGGGAGTGGCAGTTCCGTTTCACCGTCCGGACCACGGACATCGATCAGGCCACGGTGAGCGCCACCGTGAGCATCCGCTAGAGAGAGGCAGTTTCCCCATGCTCCGTCACCGGCGTTCCGCAACCGCCGCGGCCCTGGCCCTGGGCGTCGCCGCCGTGGTGCTCGGCGTGGCCGCGCCCGCCTCGGCGCACGTCTCGGTCAACCCGAAGGAGGCGACCCAGGGCGGCTACGGCCGGTTCGCGTTCCGGGTGCCGAACGAGAGCGACGAGGCGTCCACGACCAAGGTCGAGGTGGTGCTGCCGGAGAACGCCCCGGTCGGTTCGGTGTCCACGATGCCGGTGCCGGGCTGGACGGTGGCGATGGAGAAGCGCAAGGTGGACCCGCCGGTGCAGGTGCACGGCAGCGAGGTCACCGAGGCCGTGTCGAAGATCACCTGGACGGCGACCGGCGACGCGGCGGTCAAGCCGGGCCAGTTCCAGGAGTTCCCGGTCTCGATGGGGCCGCTGCCGGAGGTGGACACGATGGTGTTCAAGGCCCTTCAGACGTACTCGGACGGCAACGTGGTGCGCTGGATCGAGGAGCCGTCCGCCGGGGCCGAGGAGCCGGACAAGCCCGCGCCGGTGCTCACCCTCACCGCGGCGGCCCCGTCGGCGGGGGCGTCGACGCCGGCCGTGGCAGCCGCCGGCGCGGACGACGACGATGACGACTCCGACGGCGGCGCGGGCACCGCGTTCGGGGTGGCGGGGCTGGTCGCCGGGTTGGCCGGCCTGGCCCTAAGCGGCCTCGCGTTCGCCCGTACCCGGCGGGAGCCGGCCGCGAGGTCCTGAGCCGTCCCGTACCGCCCGCTGGCCCGCCGGTTCGTACCGGCGGGCCAGCGGCTTTTCCGCGTCGCCGTACGCCGTTGCTGGTGATATCGGGTGATTGTGCGATTTGCATCGGTATGGTCGTCCGGGTACCCGGCCACGGAAGGAAACGACACGGATGCGATTCGCTCGCGCGCTCGTCGGCATGCTGCTGCTCACCATCGGGATCCCGGCGCTGCTGGCCGGTGCCGCCCTCGGCGTCGCCACCCGGCGCGTCGACCCCGACGGTGGCGTCACCGCCCGGATCGGCGCGGTGGACCTGCAGGCGGAACCCGCCGCCGGTTGGCTCCCCGTGGCCGTCTGGGCGCTGATCGTCCTGGGCGGCCTGCTGGTGGTGTCCGCCGCGCTCCTGCTGCGACCGGTGCGACCCCGTGAGGTGGTCTTCGTGGTCGAGCCCGATCAGGTGCCGGTGCTCGCCGGCCGGCTCGGGATGACCTCGCTCGACGCGCTCGGCGCCGGCCCCGCGCCGGCCCCGGCGGTCCCCGCCGAACGGCAACTGGTGGCGGTGGGCCCGCCCGCCGGCCGGTCCCGCCCGGCGCTGGGGCCGGCCCCGGCCCGCCGCCCGGCCACCCTGGCCGACCTTGCCCCGCCGTCCCCGCCGGCGCCGCTGGCCTGGCCGCCGCTGAACCCGGAGGCCACGGCCCGGCCGGTGCGCATCGAGCCCCGCCGCATCCGCCCGGCCGCGCCCGGCCCGGCCCGCACCCGCCAACCCTCCTGACCGGTACGCCGCCCCCAGGCGGCGGGGCGG